>CAVJCN010000001.1:0-28096 GCA_963647945.1 Absicoccus sp.
GACGTCATGAGCGCTAAAATGATTATCGGCATCGGGCTTGTGGTGTTTATCATCGCAGGTCTTGTTTTTGTGAAGCTGAGAACAAGAAATAAATAAAGGCACGGCGGGCGGCGGCATCTGAACACGGTGCCGCCGTTCCGCTTTGAGGAGGAACAAACATGTTTATAGACTGGGACCAAATCGAGCAAATCAAGAAGAGATATCCGCACGGCACGCAGATTATCGTAAATCAGATGGGCGATGATCCGCATCCTATTCCGCCCGGTACAAAGGGCGCGGTGCTGTTCGTGGACGATATCGGCACGGTTCACTGCCGCTTTGAAAACGGCAGGCGTCTGGGACTTGTGCCAGGTGAGGATAGCTTCAGCATCGTAAAAGAGAAAGACAGAGGTGACGCACGATGAGTATTGAAATAACGGTAAGGCCAACTACAAGGGCAGAAGACCTTTACACCTACACGCAGTCCACGCAGATTCAGGGACAGACCGGATGCATCGGCCACCTGAGAGCGGATATGGACTCTAACGGCGAGGGCTTTTTCTCTTCATGGGATAACCACAGAGATTATCTGAAAACCGATGAATTTAAGACCGAGTTCGATGAAGTCATTAACGAGCTTCGTTTCGGTGAGGATGGCGCTTTTCTCAAGAACAGGCCGGCACTCGCAAAATATTGCAGAGAAAATCCGGACGCAAAAATGCAGACCGACGGCAACAATTTCGGCTTCCGCGTGGATACCGACAATTACAGCTATCTGATGCGTGTGAACCCAAACAAGGGCGAATACAACCTCTACTGCTACTGTTATGTGCGCAAATGGCTTGACGGCCATCTGAAGAACACCGAGAAAGGCATACGCTTCATCAACAGCAATTACAAAGAACAGTTCCGCATTCCCGACGGCGGCACGATCCGCATTCGCTACCCCGACGGAGATGTCGTCACGCGGCAGTGCCGGTATATCGACGACTATCACCTTGAGGTCGGGCGCGGCGGGGACAACCTCTATCATATCTGCGAGTTTGCCGAGCGTATGGAACGCTGTAATGCAAAAGTCGAACCCGTTGACGCTGCGAAAGAATTAGAAACGCTGAAAAATCGAGGTGAGGCACGATGACAGTCAAAGACGAACGCCATGTCATATGGTCAAATTACGACTTGAATTTTGATGATTGGAAGGACGATTTAGCGGAGGAATACCCCGACGCAAGCCCTTCTATGCTTGAAGATTTGATGTATGAGCGCAACGGAGAGTATCTCGATGATGAGCGTGCCAATCTCAATATTCAGCTCAATGAGCCGATTCTTGTTATCGCCGATCTCGGCCTCTGGAACGGCAGACGCATGGCATATAAAGAAATCCCAAGCGGTAATATCCGTGACTGCCTTTATTCCGACTACGACTACACAACCTGGTATGTTGACAGAAACGGCGATTTTCGCTGTGAGGATATCCACCATGACGGTACGAACCATTATCTTTACAGAGCCTACAAGGACGGAGTAACGGAGGCACAAAAGGACCGGCTAAAGGAAAAACTTTATTTAGGCACAGCAACAAGAGCGGATATTACGAGGGTGACAAAACGCCTCGGCGATGAAATCGGAAAGGTATACGGCTGGAGCTTTCCCACACCGCAGATAAGCCGAGGTGAAGCGCGATGAAGCAGAAAACACCTATCGCAAGACTTGACTATCTGGGCTTTAACGGCAAGGTTTGCAGCAGAATTGAATACAGCGATGAACAGAGCTTTTTGGCGGATTTAAATGAATCCCTTTATTACGGTGAGCCGCTGAGTATAACCCTTTACCGTGATCGGAACGGCAAGACAATTTCTCAGGCATTTTTGAAAGACCTCGATACTCTGCCGAAGGGATTTTTCATAGAAGACAGTCCCCACATAATTGCAGAAAGAGGTGAAGCACGATGAGGGAAGACGCAATGACCGAGAGCTTTGAAAATGTCACGGTCCTTAACCACCCTATGATTTTCACCTGCTTGCGTATCGACAGAAGCACCGTTCCGGCGGGGCTATATATGTATGAGGTGCGCCATGACGATGACTGCCGGGGCGATCCTGTTCAGATTGCCGATTGGATCATGGTAAATCACTGGGGTACGCTCATTTCGAACAAGCCGATTCGCCTCGAACTAAATCTCAATGGCAACAATGCATATCGGGATATCGACCCGGAAATCGATTGGAATTATGAGGGCACGCTGACAAGCGTAAAGGAATATATGGAGAAAAATCCGCCGACAATCACGGAGGAAAAGAAATACGAAAAAGAGAGATAGGAGGCCTTATGGATAAGAAACATGCAATCTGCAATTATCTCAGAATTTATCATATCGGCAGACGCAATGCAGTTCACAGCAAGGAGCTTGAGGATATCTTTGAGCTTGACGGGCGCAATATTCGACGAAAGATAAGCGCACTCAGGCAGGACGGCTATCCCATCTGCAGCGATGAATCGGGATATTACTACGCAGATAATCAAGAAGAGATAAACAATACCGTCGGCAGGCTTAACGAGCTTGTAACGAAGGTTTCAAACGCAAGAACCGGCTTGCTGTTCGCATCCGTTATGGATATAGCCGAGCCGATGATTGAAGTCACGATAAAAGTACGATAAGGAGGAGTTACCCATGCCGAGCAAATACCAACTCATAACGGAGATGGCGTCCGCTGCCGCAACGGATATCACCTCCGATGCCGAGCGTTATACGGATTTTCTTGTAACGGCGGCAAACAACTACAAATACCGTTTTAAGGAGCAGCTTCTCATTAACGCGCAAAAGCCGGAGGCTACGGCGTGTGCCGAAATTGACACATGGAACAGGCTCGGTCGATGGGTTAACAAGGGCACCAAGGGAATTGCCCTTTTAGTGGACAGAGATGTTCCGTATAAGCTGAGATATGTATTCGATGTGTCTGACACCAACAGCCGCGCGGGAAGAAATATTACCCTTTGGCAGATGAAGCCGGAGTACGAATACGCGGTCTCGGAAAGTCTCGCGGCAAGCTTCGGTGAGATTGAGGACGCAAGCGATTTTGAGCACTTTCTCATAAATGTTTCTGAAAACGCCGTTGATGATAACCTTTCAGACTATCTCACTTCCCTCCAGTCAGTCAAATATGGAAGCCTGCTTGAGGAGCTTGACGGCGACAACCTGAAAATGTGGCTTGCGAATACAGTCAAAAGCAGTGTTGCGTTTATGGCTCTTGCCCGTTCGGGATATAACCCGAGAGCATATTTTAACCGAGAGGATTTTGAGCATATCTTTGATTTCAACACTGTTGAGGTCGTTTCCGTGCTCGGTGCGGCGGTCAGCGATATTTCCGAGATGGTAATAAAGGAAATCGGAGAGACGGTCAAAGAGGTTGAGCGACAGGAGAAAAAGCAAAATCGCACATTTGAAGGAAGAAGCTATTTTGAATATCATAATGACAGAAATAAAAATGCCGAAAGGAGCAATGAATATGGAAATGACCTATACAATGCAGGGAGATTATCTGATTCCCGATCTGACAGCCCCCGAGAGCCCGACACTTGGGAAATATGGAATGCTGCGACGGACCTTCCTGCGCGAGCACCGCGACGGGATTTACACCGGGATGCTGCTGAAAGGAACGCTGAACAGCCATCTGTCACAGGTAGACAGACAGGCTACCGAGATGATGGAGCAGCTGACAGAACAGATGAAGAAGCAGTACGGCGTGACGGAACAGCTGAAAGCGGAAGATCAGATGAAGTGGGTGCAGATGATGAACTCAATCAGGCACTCGGCGGAGGAAGTAGTCCTGAACGATCTGATTTATGCGTAAGCCTTCCAACCGAAGAAGAACAGCAGCAAATCATTACAGAGGCGGAGTCGGAAAAGGACTCCGCTTTTGCTATCTCTCAGGAGGATATCGACGCTGTTCTTACTCGCGGCAGCGGTATTCACGAGGGCAAGTATCGTATCTATGAGCAATATCTCAAGGGTGAGACTGCTGAAAAGAATATCGTTTTTCTTAAAGATGAGTACGGTATCGGCGGTGCTTATCCCGTAGTTGCCGGAAGAAATCTTGACGAAAGTCACGACGGCAAGGGTATTAAAATCAGTCGCGGCAGAATTTCAGAGCCCGATTCCGAGATAACGCTTAAATGGAACAAGGTCGAAAAGCGTATCGGTGAGCTGATAACTGCCGACAGATATTTAAGCCAAGCCGAAAAGGATTACTATCCGACCTATCGTGCCGAGACCGAAGCGAGAAATGCCCGATGGGAGATTTCAAAGGAGTTCCGCTCCATCATTTACGACTATAACGATTTTGTCGAGCAGCTTGGCACAAGTGAGAAAAAGCTGAATCTTTACTATCTCTCCGACTGCTGGAATGCTTTCGGTATCGGCGAAAAGAAAATGTACGCTCGTACCTCTGAGGGTGACTATATTCTCCCCATGATGCGTGACGCGATGAATACGATAATCGCGGATAACACGCATCTGACAGCACGCTGTGAGGCAATGCTCGAATCCCTAAACAGCGATATCGCAAAGCCCTTAGAGCCGACATTTGATGAATTGAATCCTACTCCAGAGCCGGAGAAGGAATACCGCTATCATCTCGGTGATACCGTGTTTCTCGGCACACAGGAATATGAGGTGCTGTCTTTCGGTAACGATGAAGTTGTGCTGCTCGATATGCAGTTTCCTCTGTTTCACAAGAACTTGCCGAAGGATGAATTTGAAAACCGGCTAAAAGAAAATCCGCTGAACGATAAGCTGTTGGAGGCAGTAACAGAGCCAGAAGTCGCTGATAACCCTGTGGCAAGGATAACGCTTGATACGGGCAGTAATGCACTCCACTGGATTTACTTTAATCCCGATGCCTCTGCCGGCGGACAGTACGTCAGCGGAGATCTTGATTTCAGTGTGTTTGAGGAGCTTATCGAGCAATACGACATTGCAAATCATCCCGAAAATGCTGAAAAGTTCAGAGATAACCTTGAAGAGATGTCCGATCAGTTCCTTGCGGATATCAACACGCCGTTCTTTTTCGATGCGGAAAACGATTATGAGTCTGATTTTGACTATGTTGAATTTACGGCGGATAATTTGTTGAAGATTCACGAGGATATTCTGTCACTTGAAGCGGACCGAGAAGCCGAAAGAGCAACTAACGAATACGAAGCCAAATTTGGTGCGGATGGTACAAGACAGTTTCACCTGGGTGAGGAGCTTGACGAGCTTCCCATAAGCACGGTCGAGGACGGCAGGGTTGTTACCTATCCCAATGCCGAGGCATTGCTTGACGCTCAGGAAAACACCACAGACCTGACACCTCCGCCGACAGTTAAAAGGCCGCAGAGGGTTACACCTCACATGCTTCACCCGGAAATAAGCACAGAATACCGCACCGACTTCAAAATTGAAAACGATAATATCGGAGTCGGCACACCGCTGGAGCGGTTTTATCATAACATTCAGGCGATTCAGCTTCTGAATAAGTTAGAGAATGAAGGCAAGCTGGCAACCCCCACCGAACAGCGTGTGCTTGCCGATTATGTCGGATGGGGCGGTCTGTCAGAGTTCTTCAAAGAGGACAATCCGCACTATGCGGAGCTTAAAAATGTGTTGTCGGAATTGGAATATGAATCCGCGAGAGAGTCAACCCTTACGGCGTTCTATACTCCGCCTGTTGTCATAAAGGCAGTGTATAAAGCACTTGAGAATATGAATTTCAAGACGGGCAATGTGTTGGAGCCATCCTGCGGAATCGGCAATTTTATGGGACTTGTGCCCGACGGCATGAACGGCGCAAGGTTCTACGGTGTGGAGCTTGACAGCATCTCGGGCCGTATCGCACAACAGCTTTATCAGAATGCAAGCATTGCCGTACAGGGCTTTGAGGAAACCAATCTTCCCGACAGCTTCTTTGACGCGGCAGTCGGCAATGTCCCGTTCGGGCAGTTCAAGGTGCCGGATAAGCGTTACGACAAGCACAATTTCCTTATTCACGACTATTTCTTTGCCCGTACCCTCGACAAGGTGCGACCCGGCGGTGTCATCGCCTTCATCACCTCTAAGGGCACGATGGACAAGGAAAATCCCGCGGTGAGAAAGTATATCGCACAAAGAGCGGATTTGCTCGGAGCAATACGTCTGCCGAACAACACCTTTAAGGATGCCGCCGGAACCGAAGTCACATCCGATATTATCTTCCTTCAAAAGCGAGACAGACTCGTAGACATTGAGCCATCCTGGGTGCATCTTGCGACCGATGAAAACGGCATCAAAATGAATTCATATTTTGTCGAGAATCCTGAAATGGTGCTCGGCGATATGCGGATGATAAGCGGTGCTCACGGTATGGAGTCGTCTTGCGTTCCTTATGAAGATGCTTCTCTTTCGGAACTTCTCGACGGTGCCGTTTCCAATATCCACGCGGAGATTACGGAATATGAGCTCGACGAGCTTGAAGCGGATGAGAAGGATCTGTCTATCCCTGCCGATCCGAATGTGAGGAACTTCAGCTACACGGTGGCGGACGGCAGAATCTATTACAGAGAAAACAGCCGCATGAACCCCATTGAGGTATCGGCGACAGCGCAGAGCCGCATTAAAGGCATGATTGCAATCCGCGATTGTGTGCGAACTTTGATTGAGTATCAGACGGAGGATTATCCCGAAGAGGACATCAAAGCCGAGCAGGAAAAACTCAACAGCCTTTACGATGATTTTAGCAAGAAATATGGGCTGATAAGCTCCAGAGCGAACAACTCGGCATTCAGTTCGGATAGTTCCTACTGCCTGCTGTCCTCTCTTGAGGTGCTCGATGATGAGGGCAACTTCGTCCGTAAGGCGGATATGTTCTCAAAGCGAACCATCAAGCAAAAGGTCAAGGTCGAATTTGTTGATACGGCATCGGAGGCATACGCTCTCTCCCTTGCGGAAAAGGCAAAGGTCGATATGCCGTATATGATGAACCTAACAGGTAAAACCGAGGAAGAAATATTTAACGACTTAAAGGGGGTAATTTTCAGAAATCCGCTGTATAATGAAGCCGATGAGACTACGGCAAAATATCTTCCCGCAGATGAATACCTCTCCGGCAATGTCAGAGAAAAGCTTGCTACGGCAAAGCAATATGCGGAGTTCTCACCCGAGCTGTATGCGGAAAATGTTGCCGCGCTTGAGGCGGTACAGCCCGTTGATCTTACGGCAAGTGAAATATCCGTCCGCTTGGGTGCGACATGGTTGCCTCCGGAGATTGTCGAACAGTTCATGTTCGAGCTTTTCAGCACTCCGAGATACAGCCAGTGGAACATTCATGTCCGGTTTTCAAAATATACCGGCGAATGGAATGTTGAGGGCAAATCCTACGACAGAGGCAATGTAAAAGCGTATAACACCTACGGCACGGACAGAATCAACGGATATAAGATCATGGAGGAAACGCTCAATCTTAAGGATGTGCGAATCTTCGACTATATCGAGGAGGAAAACGGCAAGAAGGTTGCTATTCTCAATAAGAAAGAAACAGCCATTGCTCAGGGCAAGCAGGAGCTCATTAAACAGGCCTTCGCAGATTGGATATGGCAGGACCCCGAACGCCGCGAAAGCCTCACACGGATGTACAACGAAAAATTCAACAGCATCCGTCCCCGCGAGTATGACGGCAGTCACATGAGCTTTGTCGGAATCAATCCCGAAATCACTTTAAGACCTCATCAGGTCAATGCCATTGCCCACATTCTATACGGCGGCAACACTCTCCTTGCGCATGTGGTCGGTGCCGGCAAGACCTTTGAAATGGTTGCGGCGGCACAGGAATCCAAGCGCTTGGGACTGTGTCAGAAAAGCCTGTTTGTTGTCCCGAATCACTTAACTGAGCAATGGGCAAGCGAGTATCTGCAGCTTTATCCGTCGGCGAATATTCTCGTCGCGACGAAAAAGGACTTTGAGACGAAAAACCGCAAGAAGTTCTGCGGCAGAATCGCAACCGGCGACTACGATGCCGTTATCATCGGTCACAGCCAGTTTGAGAAAATCCCCATGTCGATTGAACGGCAGAGAGCAATTCTTCAACAGCAGCTTGATGAAATTCTTGAAGGTATCACGGAGCTTAAACGCAACCGCGGCGACGGCTTTTCCATTAAGCAGCTTGAGCGAACCAAGAAAACGGTTAAACAGAAGCTTGATAAGCTCAATGATCAGTCCCGCAAGGACGATGTTGTTACCTTCGAGGAGCTCGGCGTTGACCGTATTTTCATTGACGAGGCACATTATTACAAGAACCTCGCCGCATTCACGAAAATGCGAAATGTCGGCGGTATCAGCCAGACGGAGGCAATGAAATCAAGTGACCTGTATATGAAGTGCCGCTATCTCGACGAGCTAACCGACGGCCACGGTGTTGTGTTTGCCACCGGTACGCCAATCTCAAACAGTATGGTCGAGATGTACACGATGCAGAAATATCTGCAATATGAAGCACTCAAGCGAAATGACCTGCTTCACTTTGATGCATGGGCATCCACATTCGGTGAGACCGTTACGGCGATAGAATTATCCCCGGAAGGCACGGGCTACCGAGCTAAAACGAGATTCGCCAAGTTCTACAATCTGCCCGAGCTTATGTCACTGTTCAAGGAAACAGCGGATATACAAACAGCGGATATGCTGAAGCTCCCCGTGCCTGAGGCACATTATCATAATGTAGTTTTGAAGCCTTCCGACACGCAGAAAGAAATGGTCGCGGGGCTCTCCGACAGAGCCGAGAGAGTCAGAGCTAAAATGGTTGACTCGTCCGTTGACAATATGCTCTTAATCACAAACGACGGCAGAAAGCTTGCTCTTGACCAAAGGCTCATGAACGATATGCTTCCCGACAGCGAAACAAGCAAGGTCGGGGCGTGTGCGGATAATGTTTTTGATATCTGGCAAAAGACAGCGGACAGCCGTTCCACTCAAATGGTGTTTTGCGACCTGTCTACTCCTCATGGTGACGGCAAGTTTAATGTGTACGATGATTTGAGAGACAAGCTCATGGCAAAGGGCGTCCCAAAAGAGGAAATCGCGTATATCCACACTGCCAATTCCGAGGCACAGAAAAAAGAGCTTTTCGGAAAGGTGCGCAGCGGTCAGGTCCGCGTGCTTATCGGCTCTACGCAAAAGATGGGAGCCGGCACCAATGTGCAGACGAAGCTTGTGGCACTTCATCACCTTGACTGTCCGTGGAGACCGTCGGATCTCCAGCAGCGTGAAGGCAGAATCATCCGCCAGGGCAACGGAAACAAGGATGTGGATATCTTCACTTATGTGACGGAAAATACCTTCGACAGCTATCTGTATCAGCTTGTGGAGAGTAAGCAGAAGTTCATCGGGCAGATTATGACGAGTAAGTCTCCGGTGCGTTCCGCTGAGGATATTGACGAGACGGCCCTGAGCTACGCCGAGATAAAGGCCCTCTGTGCGGGCAATCCGCATATAAAAGAAAAGATGGATCTCGACATTGATGTATCAAGACTCAAGCTCTTAAAGGCAAATCACCTCAGCCAACGGTATGCACTTGAGGACCAGCTTCTAAAGGAATTCCCGCAGCGGATAAAATCCCTTGAGCAGTATATCGAGGGCTACACGCAGGATATTGACCGGCTAAAAAGAAATACCGAACCGAACGAGGACGGCTTCTCTCCGATGATACTCCACGGCGGTACGGTGCGAGACAAAAAGGTCGCAGGTGAAGGAATTATCGCCCTTTGCAAGTCAATGACAAACCCCGAAGCCTTTAAAATCGGAGAATATCGCGGCTTTGATATGGAGCTTGCCTTTGATACCTTTTCGAGGGAATACAAAATCACCTTGAAGGGCACGCTCAGTCACACGACGGCACTCGGCACTGATATTTTCGGTAATATTCAGCGACTGGACAATACGCTCGGAGCTTTCGGGGACAGGCTGAACGTCTGCCGTGAACAGCTTGAAAATGTTCGTGTTCAGATGGAAAACGCCAAGGTTGAGGTACAAAAGCCGTTCCCTCAGGAGGATGAGCTAAAAACGAAAACCGCAAGGCTCAACGAGCTTAACGCGCTTCTTAATCTCGATAAAACCGAAAACGAAATTGTTGACGGAGAGAAAAGCGAGAATACACCGGAGCGTACAACTTGCGAAAGAGAAAGATAAAAGCAATTTGCACATTTGCGGCGGTGAGCATTTTCGGATACACTGAGGTTGAAAACAGAAACGGAGGTGCCGAAAATGTTCCGCCGCAAACAGGAAAAACGAATAGTCGGGCTCGATGCGTTCGAGCTTCGTCTGGCAAAATACGCTCTTTTGAGCTTCAGAAACAAACTCCTGAGTGAGGGCAAACCCACAGAGGATGTGAATGAACTGATTATAAAGATAATGAAATGAGGTAATGTATTGGCAATTTTCTATATATCCGATTTGCATATCGGGCACGCGAACATTATTAAGTTCGACAACCGCCCGTTTGCGGACATTACGGAGATGAACAACAAGATAATCGAAAACTGGAACGCGAGGGTTAGAACGGATGACACCGTATATATCCTCGGTGATTTCATCTGGGCTAAGGAAAGCGAGTGGCCGTTCTATGTCGGACCGCTTGCCGGCAACAAGGTACTCATTCGCGGCAACCACGACCCGAAGCAGTTCTCGGCAGCGACAAAGAAGATGTTTCAGGAGATTACGAACCTGAAGGAAATCAAGGACGGCGGCAGGCATGTTGTAATGTGCCACTATCCGATACCGTTTTTCCGCGCAGGCTTCGCTCCGACCGCGTTTATGCTCTACGGTCATGTGCATCAAACGATTGAGTACAAGTATATCGCAAGGTTGCGCCGAGAGGTCAAGGCAAACTCTACAGGCTACGGAACACCGAGTGGCAACTTCATCAATGTCGGCTGCATGATGCCGTATATGGACTATACCCCGAGAACGCTGGATGAGATTATAGAAGGAGACGCGGAATATTTTAAGACAAATCGAGAAGAATAAGAGTGATGTTCCCTTAATGTATTGACTATTCCCTTATTATATGCTATTATTTAAGGGAATAAAGGAGGCGCGAGGGAATGAGATCTTTTAACTATTTCGAAATTAAAGAAAAAAAATGGGACTCGGAGCTGCTCTCTCTGATAGCCGCCATATATAAGGAAGTCGGCAAGCAGGAGCTGTACTTAAAGCAGCGCCCTGATGAGCTTGAAAAACTGGTTGAAATTGCTAAGGTTCAAAGTACTGAGGCATCGAATGCCATTGAAGGGATTGTTACCACAAATACTCGAATCAGACAGCTCGTTGAGGAAAAGACAACACCGCGTAACCGTGATGAGCAGGAAATTGCGGGATATCGTGATGTTCTGAGCATTATTCACGAGAGCTTTGATGTAATTCCGATCACGCAAAACTATATCCTGCAGCTGCACAAAATCCTGTATGGGCATATGAATAATCCTGTTGCCGGTAGAACTAAGTCAGTGCAGAATTATATCAGCGCAACCTATCCGGATGGACATGTTGAAACACTGTTCACTCCGCTGTCACCGTTTGAGACGCCTGAAGCACTTGATAAGATTTGCGAAGAATATAATCGTGTCATCGGGAATATGGAGCTTGAGCCGCTGATTGCAATTCCGATTTTCATTCACGATTTTCTATGTATCCACCCGTTTAATGACGGGAACGGCAGAATGAGCCGACTGCTTACAACATTGCTTTTGTATCGTAGCGGCTTTTATGTCGGAAAATATGTTTCTCTTGAAGCAAAGATTGCAAAGAACAAGGACTTGTATTATGAGGCACTGTATCAGTCTCAAATCGGCTGGCATGAAGGTACTGAAGACGCAGTTCCCTTTATAAAATATCTCCTCGGTACAATTCTTGCAGCGTATAAGGATTTTGAAGAACGCATGGAACTCGTTGAACCAAAGCTGTCTGCTCTTGAAACGGTTCGAATGGCGAGCAAAAACAAGATCGGACGATTTACAAAGCAGGACATTCGCGAGCTCTGTCCTGCTCTCAGCGACAGCTCAATTGAAGGAGCATTCCGCAAGCTGATAGCAGCCGGCGAACTTCAGAAGGAAGGTAAAGGGAAAAACACCTGCTATTTCAGATTGAAGTAGCTTCCTTTGCAGAACACATATTCCCTTATTATTTACTTGATTTTAAGGGAATGCCCAATTAAATAACAGGTTATCAACTCAGCCGCCTGGTTTTCAAAAGAAATCAGGCGGCTTTTCTATTTCCGGAGGTGATTTTATTGTGTGAGCACATTTATCTTAGGTGCGTTTCTGTTCCTCGCAAAGGTTCTGGACAACGCACTGAGTACAACGAAAACAATACTGATTCAACGAAGTCGGTGGCTGCTGGCCGCAATCGCGGTGGTGCTTTCCGACTTCATTTATTATTGGCTGACAAAGAGAATTGTCTCGGCGGATAGCGACTGGGCGATTCTCATTGTCTCTCTGGCCGGAGGCGTAGGCTGTGCACTGGCATGTGTGTTGAGCGAAAAGCTCTCCCGCGACAGGACATATGTTAATGTGATTATGTCGGATAATCTTGAGGCGATGAAGGCCTTCAGAGATTTTCTCGCAAAGCATCACATCACAAATGTGGCGGCGGATACCTACACCCTCGACTGGAACAAGAAAACAATCTCGATAACAGCGTATCCCGAAACCAAAGCGGAAAATTATCTGATTACAGAATATATAGAAAACAGTCCGCTGAAGTTCAAACGCGTTATCCGGAAATAAATCAAAGGAGTTTCAGCAAATGACAAACGAAGAATTAAATACCGCTCTGTACCGGAAGATGTTCGCAGAGCAAGAAAAATATCGAGACTGGCTGCTCGGTCAGTCTCCCGAAGAAATCCTGCACCACTGCTACGAATATACCGTTCGTGAGGATATCCTCATTTCAATGGAGTATAACGATCTGACGGATAAGCAGTGCAAGGCACTTCTCAAGTCCCCATGTCCGCTTGCGGATGTATTTAAGGATTTTGAAAAGCGTGAGAGCGATCACATGGAGAATATCCACGATACCATTGCCTGCCGCGCAAACGCCATTATCCGTGCGGATTTTATCAAAGAGCAGAGAGATGCGAGGTGACGGTATGGGATATATAGAAGCGGCGGACATTCAAAAGGCTAAGGAGATGGACTTGCTGACCTATCTCAGAAACTATGAGCCGCAGGAGCTTGTGCATGTGTCGGGCAACACCTACTGCACCAAAGAGCATGATTCGCTCAGAATCAGCAACGGCAAGTGGTGCTGGTTTTCACAGGGCATCGGCGGCAGATCGGCACTTGACTATCTCATAAAAGTAAAAGGGCTTTCTTTTACGCAGGCGGTCGAGAACATTCTCGGCTATACGGCTGTAAAGGAGCCCGTTTTTTATCGGTCGAAAGAAAAGAAACCGACAAGACTCTTAATACCGAAGCTCTCTGAATCAACGCAGAATGTGGAGCGATACCTTGAGAGCAGGGGCATTCACAGAATCATTATCCGATACTGTATCGAGCACAAACTGCTCTTTGAATCGAAGGATTACCACAATGCGGTCTTTATCGGATATGACAGGGACGGCAATGCAAGATACGGTTCGCTCAGAAGTACCGTCGGCACTTATAAAAGCGATCTTACCGGCAGTGACAAGCACTTTTCCTTTTCTCTTGAAGGCAACGCTGAAACCGAAGAAGTTCATGTATTCGAGTCGGCAATTGACCTTTTAAGCTTTGCGACGCTGGAGCTTTTTGCGGGCTGTGACTGGCAGCAGAAGGCACTTCTTTCCTTAGCCGGTGTCTACCGCACAAAGCGTGAGAATGTTGTGCCGGTTGCTCTGAGCAGGTATCTTGATGAGCACCTGCATATCAAGACAATCCACCTTCATCTTGATAACGACGAAGTCGGACGAGGCGCGGTAGCCGGTATTATCGGAGGCTTGCAGGGCAAATATCTTGTCCTCGATGAGCCGCCAAGCTGCGGTAAGGATGTAAACGACGAGCTTAAAATCCGTGTAGGGATTATGAGACAGAATAAGGAGGCGGAAAGATAATGAATATCGCGATTTATCAGATTAACACAAGCCGTGATGATAACAACGCGGCGTTTCTGAGCCTTGGCGGTTTGGAACACATTCAGGGCTCAAGCAATATTAACAGTGAGATTTACGACAGGGTTTTTGAAGGTGATGTAGACTGCACTGACCTTGAAGATGTGTATCGTATGTTTAATGTCAATAAGCCGGACGGCTACAGGGGCAGGTCTCTGTCCGTGTCGGATGTTGTCGAAATCATCAAGGACGATGAAAACTCCGAGTTTCACTTTTGCGACTCAATCGGATTCAAGGAGATTGAGTTTGATCGTTATCTGACAGAGGAGCTCAAGGAAGATAAAATCAAGGTCGTTTTGTGCGAGCCCGGAAAAACAGCAAGAATCACGGAAATCGGCAACAGCCTTGAAGAACTGCAGGCCGCAGTCAAGGGAGATATCGAGGCATATTACCCCTTCTGTGAGGAGGTCTGCATTGTATGCAACGATGAAGGCAAGTTTAACGGCAACGCCCCAAACCGCGCGGTTTACGGCGAAGATAAGCAGATGCTCGACATCATCTTCGGCACATTCTTTATCTGCGACTGCAAGGGCGAAAACTTCGGATCACTCAACAAGGAGCAGCAGGAACGATACAGAAAGCAGTTTGAAAATCCGGAGCATTTCTTCCGTGTCGGCGGTGAAATTAAGGCGGTGCCGTATAAGCCTATGCAGGATCGGGAGCGTTGACGGAGGTGAAGAAGTGAAGATCATTAACAATGAATTTATCATCGGAATCGACAGTGGCTACGGCAATATCAAAACGGCTAACTGCTGCTTTCCCGCCTGTGTCGCATGTTATGACGCCGAGCCGGTATTCAGGGAGAATCTACTCATCTTTGACGGCAGGTATTACCTCATCGGTGAGGGGCATAAAGAATTTCTTGCGGATAAAACAAAGGATATTGACTACTATGTTCTCGCTCTTGCGGCCATTGCCCGTGAGATGAATATCCGCAAGATAACAAGCGGCAAGGTTCGTATTGCGGCAGGTCTCCCTCTCACATGGGTCAGCGGTCAGCGTAGCGGCTTTCGGGAATATCTCATGCAGAATAAGGCCGTTGATTACAGCTTTCGAGGTGTTTCGTATCACATTGAGATTGCCGGCGTGGATATCTTTCCACAGGGTTTTGCGGCAGTGGCGGACAGGCTTTCCGAATTTACCGGAGTGAATATGCTTTGCGATATCGGCAACGGCACAATGAACATCATGTTCATCAACGATAAAAAGCCGGTGTCCGGCAATATGTTCACCGAGAAATACGGCACTCATCAATGCCTTTTGGCAGTGCGTGAGAATGTCATGCGGATTCATCATACAGCGGTGGATGAGGCAATTATCAACCGAGTGTTCCGTTTCGGCACGGCGGATATCAACGAGAAGTATCTCAAGACGATTACGGACACGGCAAAGGAATATGTCACAGGTATCTTTCAGCGGCTTCGTGAGCATGAGTACAATCCCGAGCTTATGCGGCTTTATGTGCTCGGCGGCGGCAGCTGTCTGATTCGCAACTTCGGTGTTTACGATAAGGTCAAGGTCACAATCAACGATGATATCTGTGCAACGGCAAAGGGTTATGAGTATTTGGCTCAAATCAACCTTCTCAAGAATGGAGGGATTGTATGAACTCGAAGCGAATATCCTTGAGGTTTAACCTCGACTGCCGTGATGACCTTGCAGCGTGGGAATACCTGCACAAACTGAAGGCGGAATCGATAAACAAAGAGATTATCTCAATGATTAACGCGTCACGGCAGAATGACAATCTGCGAGACCTTTTGAGGCAGACAATCACAGTCGCTATGCAGGGTATGGCTTTACAGCCTGTCTCTCAAAAGGAAGAAATCAGCGAAAACGACATCACAGCTCTTGATTTTATCAACAGCTTCTGACGGCATCAAAATTGATGCCGCTTTTTTAATGCAAATTTTCGGAGTGGCATCAATTTTAATGCCACTCACCGAAGGGAGGTGAAACAGCATGGAAAATGAAAAACGAGCATTGTCATGGCAGGAATTTCTTGATTCCGGCTTTGACGGCAAGGATTACGAATTTCCCGATTTTGAAGGGACATTTGAGGCAACTATCGTCTGCAAGCGTTGGAACAAGCGCAGAAATCTTCTGATTTATCTTGATTTTGATAACGGAAGAAAGATTCTGACCTCTGCTTGGAACGAAAGTAACTACCTGGGTGCGGCGGATATACCTCTCAATGCCCATGTAAAGGTTACTTTCAAAAATTCCGCAAAGGGAGTTCCGTATCTAAGAAGTATCGAAGAAATTTAAGACATGGGGTTGGTGGCATTGTCTTAACAAGCAACGAATCTGTCCGTACAGATTCAGCTTGTCAGTGGGCAATGCCCCTGAAACCCCTTGCGAGAAAGGATGAGTTGGATTTTGAGAAAAAGAAATTGCAGAGTAGAAGTCTGTTTTAATAAAGATGAAATGTCCGCACTCGCCAAGAAAGCGAAAAAGTGCGGAATGTCTATCGGCGGATTTATCCGTCACAGCGTAGCGGATAAGCAGGTTAAGGAAGCCCCTCCCGCAGATGTTCCGATGCTGCTTCGTGCCATGCGGCAGGCCGGATATAATCTGGATCAGACGCTGAAACGTTTTAATGCCACCAATGTTCCGGATATGCCGCAGTTCAGAAAGGGGCTGGAGGAAATCAGAGCCGCCACCAAGCTGGTCGGTGACGCATATACCTCCGATACGGAATAATGGCAGTCACTTCAATTTGGCCGATAAAGGGGCGCGTGGATACCGTCATCAATTACGCGAGAAATCCCGAGAAAACAAGAGAGAAATCAAAGAAGGGCTTATCCGCACTTCACGAGATTGAGGGCGTAATCGAATATGCCGCAGATGAAATGAAAACCGAGACAAGAGCCTATGTTAGCTGCCTTAACCTGCAGAGTGAGGAAACGGCGGCAAAGGAATTCATGGAGACAAAGCGGCTGATGCAAAATGAGGGCGGCAGAGTTTGCTATCACGGGTATCAGTCCTTTAAGGCGGACGAGGTTGACGCGGCGACTGCCCACCAAATCGGCGTAAGACTCGCAGAGGAATTATGGGGTGATCGCTTTCAGGTTGTGGTTGCGACTCATTGCAACACGGGCCATTATCATAACCATTTTGTGATAAATTCTGTATCGGATGTGGACGGCAAGAAGTTCTACAACTCTCCCGCCGATTATAGGCATATGCGAGAGGTATCGGACAGGCTCTGCCGTGAGGCACGCATTTCCGTAATAGATAATCCCATGGGACGCAAGGTAAATTACGGAGAATGGTCCGCCGAGAAAAACGGCAAGCCCACAATGCGCGGCAGAATCAGAGATGATATTGACCGTGCAATCTCAGCCTCCACTACACAGCGAGATTTCCTTCGGGTTATGAAAGAGATGGGCTATGAGATTATCACCAAAACGCCAAAAGGCTCAGCCCGTATTCATCCGATTGTGAGAATCGTGGACGGCGACAGGCATTTTCGCTTAGACAAGCTCGGAGAATATTATGAGCTTGATTCCATAAAACAGCGAATACGGAACAACTACCGCAAAAAGCAGCCGTTCGAGGAAAAGCGGGAGGACAAAACCGCACCGTATTATCACTTTAAGGAGGACGCGAAAAAGGCCACCGGTCTTCACGCCCTCTATCTTTACTACTGCTACGAGCTTCATATCATCGTCCACAAGCCGGCATCCGTAAAAAAGGTGTCGGCTTTTTTGCGTGAGGATGTAACGAAGCTCGATAAATATATTGCTCAGGCCGATTTCCTCAGAAAGACAGGTATTAAGACTGTTTCGGAGCTTGACGGATATAAGTCCGGCAAGGAAAAAGAAATCGTCACTCTGACCGAAAGCCGTACGAAATTGAAAAACGAACTCAAACGACACAAGCGTCGAGGCAATGAAAAAAGTGCCGATGAAACAAAGAGCCGTATAGCGGAGCTTTCAAAAGAGATACGCACCTGCCGAAAGGAAATCTCGCTTTGCACAGATATAGCAGAAAGGTCCGTGCAGGTACAGCGAAACCTTGAGCAGATCAAAGAAAACGAGAGAAAGGAGACAAACGAACATGAGCTATTCATCGGGAGAAGCAGCCGAACAGGTCGTGAGAATGACGCTGAACGGAGTTGAGGTTGCCGCAAAGCTGGCGGGCAAAGGCGCAGAGCGTCTTGCCATTCTGCTCTATGCGGTACTCAAGGATCAGAAAAAGACACGCGGTAAAACAAGACTTACCAATATGCTCAGAAGTGGAAAAGAGCTTAAGGTCTTTTCGATTGATGACAAGGATCTTTCGAGATTCTGCTTTGAAGCCAAGAAATACGGTGTTCTCTACTGCGTGCTCAAAGACAAAACCGTAGAGGACGGTCACACCGATGTTTTTGTAAGAGCTGAGGACGCAAGTAAGCTCAACCGCATTTTCGAGCGTTTCGGTATCGCCACCGCCGATATCGGCACGGCAAGAACCGAGATTGTAAAGGCCAAGGAGGAGCAGTCAAACACGGATATCCCTGTACCCGACAGAAACACCACCGAAAAGGACAAGGACGAGGCGTTTCTTGATGCCCTGCTTTCTCCGACGCCGAACAGGGAGGAGGCACAGAAGCAAAACCCCACGCAAGGCCCGGAGATAAAATCCCCTCAGTCCGAGCCTACATTAAAGCGGCAAAGGAGAACCGACAGGGGTATCTCTGATTCGGCGGACGCCCGTCCATCTGTCAGAGAGCAGATGAAGGAGATCCGCGAGGAACAGAGACAGCGTGCGGAGAAAGCGGCGGCAAAGAGCCGCGATACACTACCTCGAGAAACACAGCACATTGATGTGCCGAAAAAAACAAAGGAGAGATAACAAATGGAAAACTACGATGATATTTTCAATGCAGGCAAACCGAGCGAAAGCAAGGACAGGAGCTTTACCTCGTTCAACAAGGACGAGTGGGCGGCTCAGAAAAAGCAGGAGCGTGACAACGCATTCAAGATGATTGACGACATCGCCCTGCGTATGGCCGGCGACAGTAAGCTGTTCCAGGACTATCTTAATGTTCAGGCTTACTTCGACCGATATTCCGTCGGCAACGCACTGCTCATCACGGCGCAGAAGCCCGATGCAAAACAGCTTGCCGATTTCAAGGGCTGGAAGGACAGCAATATTTTCATCAAAAAAGGCGAAAGCGGCATTGTTCTTCTTGAACCCGGAGAGGAGTACACCAAGGAGGACGGAACGGTCGGTGTGAGCTACAACACGAAAAAGGTGTTTGATATTACCCAGACCAATGCGACCGCGAAGGAACGACCGGGCGTAAAGTACGATAATCGTCTGCTCCTGAAGGCGATTATCAATAATGCCCCCTGTGTTATGGAGATAAGCCACAATCTGCCGGACGGCATTAACGCCTTCTATCGCCCTGAGGACAAAAAGCTTCTCGTAAGAGCGGGGCTTGAAGCCAAGGATATCTTCAGGGGTATTTCTCAGGAGCTCGCCCATGCTCACCTTGATAAGGGTGACTACGACAGACACGACCATGCGTTTACCGGCTACTGCGTATCGTATGTGCTTTGCAGTCGATACAATGTCGCGAAGGACAGCTTCAGTTTTGAGAGACTTTCCGAAGCGCTGTCCGGTATGGACGCAAAGAGCGTCCGTGCGGAGCTTACCAAAATCAGAGATACGGCAAATGAGATTTCAAGCGACATGGCTAAGGTACTCGACCGGAACAAAAAGCCGAAGGATCGCAGCGATGAAGCACGATAAGGAGGAAATGAAATGGCGGAAGAAAAGAAAATCGTAACGCTGGATGACTTTGAGCAGCGGCTTATGGTCAGCGGGCTTATGGATTTCAGAAACGATCTTCTAAGGGACGAAAAACCCACGGAGGATATTAACGACCTTATCTTAAAGGTCATCGATGCCCCGACTAAGAAAGAAAAGCGGAGAGCCGACCGTGAAGCACGATAAGCTCTCAAAGCCAAATATCATTCTCTACTCTTTAGGCGTAATACCCGTTGTGTGGCTTGCGCTCCTGATTGCACCGTGTATGGCAGACGGACTGCCGGGACTAATCGAGCAGTTCGGCACCGTAATGCAAAACCCGTTCAAAATACAGCTTTGTGAGGACAGCCTGAAAACTGTCCTCATTTTGCTTTTAATCTACGGACTTGCAATCGGTATCTATCTTTCAACGGAGAGCAACTACAGACGGCGCGAGGAGCACGGCTCGGCAAAATGGGGCACGCCGGGCTCGGTAAATAAGAAGTACGCCGACAAAGAGACGGAGAAAAACAAGCTCTTAACGCAGAATGTTTCCATAGGCTTAAACGGCAGAAAGCACCGCCGAAATCTTAATGTACTTGTGTGCGGCGGTTCGGGTGCAGGTAAAACTCGTTTTTTCGCAAAGCCAAATATTATGAATGCCAATACAAGCTTCGTTGTGCTTGATCCCAAAGGCGAACTGCTGCGCGATACCGGAAATCTGCTGAAGGAAAAGGGTTATGAAATCCGTGTGCTTGACCTCATAAATATGGACAAGAGCCACTGTTATAACCCCTTTGTGTACCTTCGCGACGATGAAGACATTCAACGAATGACGACAAATCTGTTTCAGAACACAACGCCTAAGGGCAGTCAGACGCAGGACCCGTTCTGGGATCAGACAGCGGCAATGCTGTTAAAAGCTCTTGTTTCCTATCTCCATTATGAAGCACCGCCTGAGGAGCAGAACTTTCCGATGGTCATGGAGATGATTCGTGCCGGTGATGTTAAGGAAAATAACGAGGAATATACCTCTGTGCTTGATGAACTCTTTGAACGGCTGGAGGAGAAAAATCCGGAGCATGTCGCGCTTAAATATTATCGCGACTACCATTCCGGCAGCGGCAAGACACTGAAATCCATTCAGATTTCTCTTGTATCGAGGCTTGAGAAATTTAACCTCGAATCACTTGCCGGTATCACGCAGACCGATGAAATGGATCTGGGTTCGTTGGGAGAAAAGAAAACGGCCATATTCGCTGTCATCCCGGACAACGACAGCTCGTTTAACTTCCTCGTCGGTATGCTCTACACTCAGCTGTTCCAACAGCTCTATTACAGTGCCGATTCCGTCCACGGCGGCAGGCTTCCCGTCCATGTCCACTTTGTTATGGACGAATTTGCGAACGTGGCTCTGCCGTCTGACTTTGAAAAGCTGCTCTCAACAATGCGTTCGCGTGAGATTTCCGTATCGATTATCATACAGAACCTTGCGCAGCTGAAGGCGTTGTTTGAAAAGCAATGGGAGTCAATCGTCGGCAACTGCGATGAGTTTCTCTATCTCGGCGGCAATGAGCAATCGACACACGAATATGTATCAAAGCTGCTCGGCAAGGAGACCATCGACACAAATACCTACGGTCGGTCACGAGGGCGAAACGGCAGCTACTCAACAAATTATCAGTTGGCGGGTCGAGAATTAATGACCCCAGACGAAGTGCGTATGCTTGATAACCGCTACGCACTTCTTTTTATTCGCGGTGAGCGGCCTATACAGGACTTGAAGTATGACATTCTTCATCATCCGAATGTGGCACTGACCACTGACGGCGGTGCACCTGCATATGTGCACGGTGAGGATACCCGCAGTATTGCTTCACTGGAGTTCAGCTTTAACGAAAAGGATGTTAAGGCGGCGGCTCCGTTTGAAGCAGAACAACACGACTTCGTGCTCTACTCAGAAGAGGAGCTTGAAGAAATAATCAAAAAACAAATCGAAAAGGAGAAACAGAACAATGAAAAATCTCAATCTTAAGAAGAACAACAAGAACACGCTCGAAACTCCGAGCAAGGTAAAGAGAGGCTTCCGCTTCTATGCGGCGGCGGTGCTCAGCCTGACACTGGTACTCGGCATGAGCGTGCCGGCATTTGCCGCAGGCGACCCCATTACCGTAATCAACAACCTGTCCGATTTTATCTTCGGACTCATCCGCGCCGTCGGCCTTATCCTGCTCGGCTGGGGCATTGTGCAGGTCGGTCTCTCTTTCCAGAGCCACGACCCGTCTCAGCGTTCCAACGGCTTTCTGACCCTTGCCGGCGGCATCGTCATCACCTTCGCAAAGGAAATTCTTGACCTTATCGTGGGTTAATCCGGTTTCCGACACAAGGGGCGGTCTCACTAAGAGATCGCCCCGAAGGGAGGTGTTTGAATGTCGGACAACTGGGTAGTACAGAACCTCGAAAACGCCCTTGAGGTTTGGAACAACAAACTGTCTGAAATATGGCAGCTGATAACACAGTCTCCCGAAACCTTCAAGGGAGGCTCAATCTGGGCGGTAGTTACGGATATACACGGAGCACTGCAGGCAATCGGCTACGCACTGCTCGTACTGTTCTTTGTGGTAGGTGTGGTTAAAACCTGCGGCTCATTTACGGATTTGAAAAAGCCCGAGCACGCGGTAAAGCTCTTTGTTCGTTTCGCGATCGCAAAAGGGCTTATCACCTACGGCATGGAGCTTATGATGGCGATACTCGAAATTGTTCAAGGCGTTGTCAGCACGATTATGAACTCTGCAGGCTTCGGCTCTCCGCAGGCAACGGTATTGCCGAGTGAGATTGTAACGGCAATTGAGGACTGCGGCTTCTTTGAGTCAATTCCCCTTTGGGCGGTAACGCTCATCGGCGGCTTGTTCATATGGGTGCTGTCATTCGTAATGATACTGAGCGTTTATGGGCGCTTTTTCAAAATGTATATGTACACGGCGATTGCGCCTGTGCCTCTGTCATCCTTCGCGGGTGAACCGTCACAGAATATCGGCAGAAGCTTTCTGAAAAGCTACGCATCTGTTTGTCTGGAGGGGGCGATTATCGTGCTTGCCTGCATTATTTTCTCTGTATTTGCGTCCAGTCCTCCGGTGGTTGACCCCGACGCAGCGGCGGCAAGCATGGTGTGGAGCTATATCGGAGAGCTTATCTTCAATATGCTGATTCTTGTCGGCTCGGTAAAGATGGCAGACAGGCTTGTTAAAGAGATGATGGGAATCTGAGGCGCGTCATGGCAAAAAGAATACTGAAGCAGTGGCGCGGGTATACCGTCAGCGATTGCGATTGCAAATATTGTCTATATTACGGCGGCAGAAAGAACGGTGAAGTAAACTGCCTTGCGGAAGAATGTGTCTGTAAGTCAGAGCTTTATGAGGCCCTGCGCCGGGAAAGGATTGAAAATGGAAGTAAAAATCAATAGAGAGATTCGAAATTACACCGAATCCATGTTTTTCGGACTGTCCATGCGACAGTTCGTTTTTTCTATACTGGCCGTCGGTGTGGCAGTGGGATTGTACTTTTTCTTAAAGCCCTATGTGGGCACAGAGACTGTCTCCTGGATGTGCATTCTCGGTGCCGCGCCCTTTGCGGCAATGGGTTTTGTTACCTACAACGGCATGACGGCTGAACAGTTCCTTTGGGCTTGGCTTCGAAGTGAGATGCTCGAACCGAAGCAGATCAAATTCGAGCCTGTAAACCTCTACTATGAGGCGCTCAAGGACACAATTGAAGAACACGAAAAGGAGGCTTTGAAGAAGCATGATAAAAAGCATTAAAGCAATATTGGCACAAGACAAAGAGAAATTCAAAGTGCCGAAAAAAGTGCAGGACCTTATCCCAATCAAGTGTGTCTGGACGGATGGCATTTTCAAGGTCGGGAATAAGTTCACCAAGACATTCAAATTTACGGATATCAATTACCTTGTAGCAAGCCGCGAGGATAAAGAGAGTATGTTTCTGACATATTCGGAGCTTCTAAATTCTTTGGACAGCGGAGCTACCACAAAGATAACCGTGAACAATCACAGGCTGAACAAGGCGGATTTTGAGGATTCCATTCTTATGCCGCTCAAAGGAGATGACCTCGATGAATACCGCACCGAGTGCAACGATGTTGTGCTCGATAAGGCTACCGGCGCAAACGGTATCACACAGGAAAAGTATGTAACAATCTCCGTAGCTAAGAAGGATATTGAGGAGGCACGGTCTTATTTTGCAAGAGTCGGAGCCGATCTCGCAGCACACTTTGCAAATCTCGGTTCTAAATGCGCACCGATGACTGCGGTAGAAAGACTGCGTATTCTGCATGATTTCTACCGTCCGGGTGATGAAACGGCATTCGCTCTCAATATCAAGAATCAGGCCCGTCTCGGTCACGATTTCCGCGACTATATATGTCCCGACAGTATTGAGCGGGGCTCTGACTATATCAAGCTCGGTGAGCAGTACGCAAGAGTGCTGTTTCTCAAGGACTACGCAAGCTATATCAAGGACAGTATGTTCTCGGAGCTTACCGAGCTTAACCGAAATCTCATGCTATCGATTGACATTATCCCCATCCCCACGGATGAAGCGGTGCGTGAGGTTGAGCGCCGACTTCTCGGTGTCGAGACCAATATCACCAACTGGCAGAGAAAGCAGAATCAGAACAACAACTTCAGTGCCGTTGTGCCGTATGATATGGAACTTCAGCGTAAGGAGTCGAAGGAGTTCCTTGATGACCTGACCACCCGTGACCAGCGTATGATGTTCGCAGTTGTTACTATGGTTATCACGGCGGACAGCAAGGAACAGCTTGACGCGGATACCGAAACCGTACAGGCTACGGCGCGTAAGCACATGTGTCAGATGGCGGTGCTCAAATTTCAGCAGACAGATGGGCTAAGCACTGTTTTGCCAATCGGGGCGAGGAAGATTAACGCATTCCGTACTCTCACAACCGAGAGCCTTGCCGTGCTCATGCCCTTCAAGGTGCAGGAGATTATGGATAAGGGTGGTATTTACTATGGCGAGAACGCTATCTCACACAATCTCATTATGTGTAATAAAGAGAACCTCTTGAACCAGTCGGCATTCGTGCTCGGCGTTCCCGGTTCGGGTAAGTCGTTCTCGGTTAAGGAACAGATCGCGTTCCTGATTCTCAACACAGACGATGACATCCTCATCTGCGACCCTGAGGGCGAATACGCGCCGCTTGTGGAAGCTATGGGCAATCTCGGTTCGGTTATCCGTGTCTCTGCCGGCGGGCGTGACCGACTCAACGCCATGTATATGGTTGATGGTTATGGCGAGAACAACCCGATTGTCGTCAAGTCTGAATTCATCATGTCGCTCATTGAGCAGATTGACAAGAAGGGCGTCGGTCCGCAACACAAATCGATTATCGACCGCTGTATCACGAATGTTTACCGCAACGCGCAGGATACGGGGACTATTCCCACACTCTGCACTTTGCGTGACATGCTGCTTGACCAGTCCGAGCCTGAAGCAAAGCAGATTGCGCTGTCCCTTGAGCTTTATACCACAGGTTCGCTCGATATCTTCGGCAAGCAGTCGAATGTGGATCTCGATAAGCGCATTGTCGTATTCGACATTCACGGGCTCGGAGCACAGCTGAAGCCTACCGGTCTGCTCGTTATCACCGATACGATGCTCAATCGCGTAACGCTCAACTGGAAGAAAGGCAAGCGCACACATGTGTTTATCGATGAGTTCCATGTTGTGTTCGAGAACGAGTTCTCGGCGCAATTCTTCAATTCCGCGTGGAGGCAGTTCCGTAAGCGTAACGCCTATCCCACCGCCATCACGCAGAATGTTGAGTACCTGCTCGATTCCGTTCAGGCAAGCACGATGCTATCAAACTCCGAGTTTGTTGTCATGCTCAACCAGGCGGCAAGCGACCGTGAGAAGCTCGCGAAGCTCCTGAATATTTCAAATGAGCAGATGAGCTATATCACAAACGCGGATGCCGGATGCGGACTGATTAAATACGGCTCGGCGCTTGTGCCGTTCATCAACCGTTTCCCGCAGGATACGAAGCTCTATCAGCTGATGACCACACGCCCCGGTGAGGGTGAATTTGCAAGAGGACGGGTTTAAGCCCGTCCTCAAATCATAAGGAGGAAGTTTAGAATGAATAAGAAAACCATCGGAATTGCCGTTACCTGTGCATTTATCGCACTTGCACTTGTCTCGGGAGGTATGCTGTTGCAGCAGTATTTTGACGCCAAGAACAGCACGCAAGCGTTTGACACACTGGCTGAAAAGGTTATTGAAGTAACCGAGCCTGCTGTGCCCAATGAAGAAACAACCGAAACCACAGAAGAAGAACTTGCCTTGCAGGAAGCAGAGCTCGCACAAGAGAAATACAGCGCGTTGTTTGAACAGAATCAGGACTTTATCGGCTGGATTTCCATTTACGGCACGAATGTCAATTACCCCGTCATGCAGACGCCGAACAATCCCGACCACTATCTCAAGCACAGCTTTGAAAAGAACTATAGCGATTATGGTGTTCCGTATATCGATGAGGCCTGCGCTCTCGGTATCAGCAACAATATTGTAGTCTACGGCCATCATATGAAAAACGGCAGTATGTTTGCGGATATCTGCAAATACACCGATAAGAACTTCTACGAGAGCCACAAGACGATTAAGTTCGATACGCTTTCCACCTTTGGAGAATATGAGGTTGTCGCTGTTTTTAAGTTCGATACGAACAACGAGACCTTCAAATTCAATGAGTACACCACGATGGACGAGGCGGAGTTTAACGAGTTCATGGAAAATGTGCACTCCCGTCAGCTTTATGATACCGGCGTGGTTGCCGAGTACGGAGATGAACTTCTGACCCTCTCCACCTGTGAGTACACCTACAAAAACGGCCGCTTTGTCGTTGTGGCAAAGAAGGTGTCGTAATGTCGGAGATTAAAACGAGAGAGAAAGTCAAAGACATTAAAGTTCTGGATAAGGCGGCGGTTGCCGGTGAGCGGATGAAGCAGGCCTTTGTCCGCTCAAAGGATCAGGCAGAGAACCTGCTCGATGACGGGCAAGTCTCTCCATCCGAATATGCTGAAGATAAGATTCGTTATGCCGCTGAAGATGTTGCAGATCAAGTCGGGCATGATGTTTCCGGTCAAGCAAAAAAGGCAATCAATAAAGGCAAAGACGCTATCCGAGAACACTGTGAAGAAAAGCGTATTCAAAAAGCTGAGGAGCGAGTGCGGCAATATGAGGAGCAGCTTCGCAATAATCCACAGGAGGCGGCACGGCGTGCTACGCAGAAGAAAGCCGAGGTAAAAAGAACGGCTTCCCGTCATCAGCGGAATCAGACAATTAAAACCGCAAAACAGACGGAGAAAACGATAAAGCAGACCGCACGCTCTACCGGCAAAGCTACCGTCAAGACAGCAAAAAGCACGGTCAAGAGCACCGAGAAAGCAGTAAAAACGGCAGATAAAACCGCAAAGATGACTATCAAGACCGCACAGGCTACCGCAAAAGCCGCACAGAAAGCGGCGGCAACTACGGCAAAGGCAGCTCAAAAGGCAGCGATGATTGCAAAACAAGCGGCGATAGCGACATACAAGGCGGCAGTTGCGGCTGCGAAAGCGATTGCTGCGGCAATTAAGGCAATAGCGGCGGCGATTAAAGCGTTGGTTGCCGCCATAGCCGCCGGCGGTTGGGTTGCTGTGGTAGTGGTCGTTGTGATCTGCCTGATTGCTCTGATTGTAGGCTCGTGCTTCGGTATTTTCTTTTCAAGTGAAGATACCGGCTCAGACAAGACAATGAAGCAGGTTGTGCAGGAAATCAACGATGATTATCAGAATCAGCTTGAGGCGATTAAAAGCTCTGTTTCCTATGATGAGCTTGAAATGTCCGGTTCTCGTGCCGTATGGCCTGAGGCCTTGTCTGTTTATGCTGTCAAAACTACAACCGATCCGGATAATCCGCAGGAGGTGGCGACAATTACGCCCGAAAAAGAACAACTTCTCAAAGATTTGTTCTGGGAGATGAACACGATTGAACACCGCACCGAAACCAAGAGCGAGACTGTGATTATAGAGTCGGATGACGGCAACGGCAATATTCTTGAAGAACGAGTCACGGAGACGCGGACAACGCTGTATATTACCGTCAGTCACAAAACAGCTGACGAAATGGCATTGCAATACAGCTTCAACGAT
>CAVJCN010000002.1:0-15985 GCA_963647945.1 Absicoccus sp.
AAGGCTCACGGGAGCGGCGCCCGGTTTTGTCGGTCATGATGAAGACGGACCGTTCGCAGTAACGGAAGACAATCCATATGTCATTTATGGAATCAACGAAATCGAAAAAGCCCATGCAGAGATTGCTACCGCATTAATGGAAGCCATGGATACAGGAAGAATGGCAACAAACGGAAAGACTCTCAGCAATGGGAAAGCTTATTATGACCTTTCTAACTGCATTTTGATCTTTACCAGCAACATTTCCGTTGATGACAAGAAGAAACTTGGATTTATGTCATCCGATGTTGCGACCGAACTGCAACAGGAAGAACCCGAGAACCTGAGCACACCTCTGAAAATTATCCAGCTCTCCAATGCAGCAAAGGAGAAACTTGCTGAAGCCGGTGCGTTCCGCAAAGAGGTGCTCGGGCGAATGGATGCAGTTCTGAAATTCAATAAGCTTTCCGGAGAAGCCATTATTCAGATTTGCGTCAAGTGCATTGAAAAACTTGCTACAAAGAAGAGCAAACTCTACATTACCGAGATTGACACGCCGATTCTTCAGGAGTTTATCAATGTCGTAGCAAATAACTCGTCCGGTTCTTTCGGCGCAAGAAATCCCAAGCAGTACGCAAACTCCTACTTTGGAGATGCCTTTGTGAGATTCTCTTGGGATCACCCGGATTACACTCACATCAAGGTATCCGGCACATTGAATGATATCCATATTGAAGAAGTAAACGAGTAAAAAATCCGGGAAGGAGAAGCAGCATGAAACGAATCATCTACAAGTCATCTATCATCATACCGCTTGCTATGGTGTTCTATAGTTTCATTGAACCATTCGCGTTCTGCGTACCGGAAATCAGCCTCTATATGGAGGCGTGGTCTTCCAGAATGCTGATTGTTACGGTTACGGTAGTATGGCTTGGCTGCTCTCCTTTCAGGCGCGGCACCTGCAATGGCACAATAACAGAACTGCTGTTCAACATCGTCCCTGTAGAACTTGTGCTTATGCTTGTCTTTGCCCAGCACCACTTTGTGATTGCACTATTGATTACATTGACTGCGGCGGGAGGAGAAATCGCGCTGTTCCGTGCATTGAAAAAAGATGAGCAGAAGCACAGATTCTCACGGAAGCGGCATCGAAGATACCAATTCGCATTCAGGAGATGCTCAGTTCTTGGTGCGGCAGTGTTTTGTGCAATTCCCTGCTTGCTCTCAATTTTCGTATATGGTGTTGAGTCGCCCACATATAAGGCTACGGAAGAACTGTGGAATCAACTGTTTTCCGATACCGAAGCTGTTGTTGAAGCCGACAAACCGGCTGATCCGTATGAGGAAAAAGCCGAACTTTGGGGTTATCTTAAAGAGAAAAACTGGAGTCAGCTGTCTATACGGGAGAGAATCACCGTAACACAAGAACTTGTTGATTTTGAATCAGCTGTACTTGGTATCCCGACTGTTCCGGTAACTTCCGCCATGATCGGCACAGCAACACTGGGTGCATATGACAACGAATCAAATCAAATGTGGATCAATACCGAACATCTGGCGAATTCATCTCCCCGAGAAATCGTTGCCACAATCTGCCACGAGGTTCACCACTCTTATGTCGATTACTTAGTCAACACGCTTGACTGGGATAACCCTGCGATGAACTGCGCTTACTTCGCAGAGTTAAGGGAACTCATGGATTCTCAGGAAAACTATAAAAGCGCATGGAGTTACGGCTTTGACACTTACGAAAATCAGCCGTTGGAGGTCGCAGCGCGTGAGTACAGTGAAAAAGAGACTGCAATAATAATGGCTTACATAGAGGGATATGGATAAGGAGGCAGATAGTGGCGCAAAAATATCCAATGATCAAGCCTTGGCTTGAATATCATCGTGTCTCCGATGACGAGTATGAAATTGAAAACGAGATAGCACCGGGCGAAATTGATGAAGACCCTCTCAGGCTACCGGGATACTTTGTTGATTTCATGCAAAAGCTTGACGGTAAAACAAATCCTTATATGATAGACCCATCTATTGATAAACAAACGGTAAGAGCATATATCCGTTTTCTGTCGAAAAAGGGGTATTTACGAGACGGAATACGCAACCGTGATGTTGGACGATTGGCCTTTTCCATTATTAAATTTGATGGCAAGCCTAAATATTCAAAAACAGCTGTATTGCTAAATTTGTTCCTATCTCTATTATGGGTTCCGGTTCTTGTTTGCGGAATTGTTTTAGGTGTAAAGGCATGGAATAATTATGCTGTCTTTGATGATACATATATGCTCGGCTTGCTCTTTGGATTGGCAATAGGGCTGCCGTTTCACGAAGCAGGTCATGCAATCGCAGCGAAAGCATACCGAGCACCCGTATACGAGATCGGAATAAGAATAAGCCTCATACCGGCGGCTTACACGCTGATGAAAGAAACAGCGATAAAGAGCCGTTTGAAAAGAACGCATATATACGCCGCCGGAGTAGAGACCAACTTACTGCTTGCGGGTTTATTCTTTGCCGCAGTATATTTCATTCCCGATTCCGGCATTCGCACATTTTTATTTTACGCCGGCTTGGAGAACATACTGCTGGGAGTCGCCAACTTTTGCTTCTTTCTCCCGCTTGACGGCTTTAAAATAATCACCACGCTGATCGGTGCAGACGATATGGCGTGGTCTATGCTCATAGCTTTAATCATGCCCTCAACCTGGAAAGAACAACTGGAAAAAGGACCGTCGGGTCTTGCAAAAATGCTCAGTGTTTCTTTTTTACAGCTGACGCAGTCTATAGGATTGATTTGGATACTGTATAATGTGGCGGTGATCTTCACATGAAAGAATTCGTAAAAAAGCAGTGGTTTCAACCGGTTTTAACGCTGATTCCTCTGATTGTTTCAACAATCTTTTATTTTATAGGTAAAACCTATATGCTGATCGGTTCTGTTATATTTCTTTTTTTGCTGGTTGCCTTTTTGCCGGTGTGCGAAAAGCGAGAGAATCTCTGGATGTTTGTCTTTTCAAGCATTTCTCTGCTTCCGGCAAACATCAGATTTTCTGTTCTGATTTTACAATGGGCAGAGGAAGAATTATACTGGGATTCCGCATTCATGAAGATAATAATATTTTTAATCGCTTTGCACATTCTCTTCTGCATGGAGCAAATCATACTGGGATTTATTACGAGGTTACTTTGGCGGAGACAGTATAAAGTTGAGGTGGAATAACAAACGGTGAAGAAAGCATTGTAATCGGAGAATACTACTATCCAAACAGTCGCATCAACAGGTTTATTTCATTGTATTGGATATCTGATGCGGCTTTTAACTTGTATAGGTATTGGAACATTTGAAAAGAGGACTGATTGATGATTGTATACGTTATCAATTACACTATTTTTGTAAGGACAAACAATACGCACGAAATTGATTATAAGAGTAAGTGCGTATCTATATTGACTACACAAGGAGTGTTTTATAATGGCTACAAGACCTGTTTTTGAAATCAGATATTCTGCACCGTATTACATTGAACAACCTATAGATTTTGTTTGGAACAAAGGATTGAATATCAATCAGAAATGCAAAAATGTTATTGCACTCCACGAATCGTAAACTACGAACGATAAGCTGTTTTTGCCGGCTCTGGAGGATATTGAGAATATACCGGAGCATTTAAAAATAGGCAGAGGCATATACGCCAATTGTTTTGATGCTGATATCCCTTCCGTGGAGTTGTTATACTGCTTTTACTGGCTCAGAGATTCCGGTGAAGCCGAGGATGAAAACCTTGTGGTTCAGGGATATGCGGACTCAAAACTGGTGATAGACAGTCTCGACCACAATGCGGATGAAGTCGGCGTCAGAGCCGTTATGTGGATAGACGTAGAAAAAATATAGCGAGAATAAAGTGAATATACAAACAAATTACAATAATTGAAAAGGAGCCCTTCAATATGAAAATGAACGATGATGAACTGTTTGCAAAACTCAGCGAGGCCTTTGAAGAACTGTATGGTCCATCTGAATCCGAAGACACATCTGCCGCCTCGCCTTTTGAGAGAGACCCATTAGATTCTTTTGATGACGATGATTTTGACGATCTCGACAACACGATTATTTTAAATGACGAAAACGGCGAAGAAGTCCCATTTGAATTTCTCGATCTGATTGAATACGACGGTGAGGAATATGTTGTCCTTCTGCCAAAAGACGAGTCGGAAGATGCAGGCGAGGTTGTAATACTTAAGGTTGATGAAACTGACAGCGAGGATGAAGAGGCGTATACCAGCGTGGATGATGAAAGAACGCTCCAAGCAGTGTTCAACATATTTAGAGAGAAATTCAAGGATGAGTTTAATTTTATGGATTAAAGGATATATTGTGCATTTATTATCAATAAACGATTGCTCAGTGGGAATCATTCCACTGAGTTTTCTTTTGGGGATTTATATGTTTTTTTAGTAAATAAAAGGAATAGGCACAAATGAATTGAAAATACAAGAAATTTACAAACCTCCCCTTGACCTTATGCACGATAGCGTGTATAATGATAATTAACATGATGAAAGGAGCTTTGAATCATGCTTGTTGCATTGGCAGAATACGCAAAAACGCACGATAAAAGCAGCGATACAATACGGAGATTGGCTGAACACGGAAATCTTCAAACTGCGCAGAAAATCGGAAGAAATTGGGTCGTTGACAGCGAAGAAGCCTATCCTGTTAAGAAGCGCCAAATCTGCAAGCCGCTTACCGTTATCTCCCTTTTCTCTGGGTGTGGCGGCATGGATCTTGGCTTTGTTGGAGGATTTGATTTTTTGAATCAAGCATATCCCAAGACTGGATTCAAGATTATCTGGGCTAATGAAATCAGTCCGGCGGCGTGTAAAACCTACAGGAAAAATTTAGGCGATCATATTGTCGAAGGCGATATAAGCAAAGAGATCAACAATCTTCCTTCGGATGCTGATGTGATTATTGGAGGATTTCCCTGTCAGGATATTTCGATCAACGGTAAGATGCTTGGTATAAACGGCAAGCGAAGCAGCTTGTACACATACATTGTTGAAGCTGTCAGGAAGGTTCACCCGAAAGTCTTCGTTGCAGAGAATGTCGGTGGGTTGCTCCTAAAGAAAAACTCAGAGTCGTTTCAAAAAATCATGGAGGACTTCGGCTCTTTGGGATATAATGTGTGCTGCCATCTTTATCACGCTGAAGATTATGGCGTTCCTCAGACAAGAGAACGAGTTTTCATTGTTGGAACACAAAAGGGTCTGCCGGAGTTCGTTCCGCCAATGCCGACTACCAAAGACGCCCCGGTAACTGCCAAGACCGCACTTGCGGATCTGGAAGACAAGGTGGAAGACAAAGCTTTTTCACATATCTGGAGCAAAGCTAATGTCAGTGGAGAACAAGGTAACAGGCGTATGGTTGCAGACAGACCCGGTTACACCATCCGCGCAGAGTGCCATGGAAACATTCAGTTTCACTATTCATTGCCTCGACGCATTTCCATGAGAGAAGCAGCCAGAATACAGTCTTTTCCTGACGATTTTCTGTTCCCATGTGGATTACGGGATACCGAAAGACAAATAGGCAATGCCGTACCTCCGGTTCTTGGATGGTATGTGGCAAATTCAGTAAAAAATGTAATACAAGGGTGTTGAAGATATAATGACAAAAGATTTTGAATCCCTGCTTGACCGTTGTTGTGAACGGTTGACAGAAGAGGCAAGGTCAACAGGGTTTAAATCATCAAAGCATTTTGAAGATCGTGTAAGAGAGGTGCTTGCTGATCTGACCGCAGATGATGCCTCTATTGAAATCGACTTTGATTCTCCTGCTCAGGCTTTTCCTGATATTGCAATGGGCGAATACGGGGTCGAAGTCAAATATACCACGGCTGACACATGGCGAAGTATCGCTAACAGTGTCCTTGAAACGCAGCGTGTAGATGGCGTAAAATATATCTATGTCGTTTTCGGAAAAATGGGAGGTACGCCAGAAGTCCGCTGGGGCGAATATGAAGCGAGTGTGGTTCATGTTCGTACATCCCATGTGCCAAGGTTCGAAGTTGAGATAGCAACTGATCCTGCAACGGCGAGGGAATCCCTTTTTCAGCAAATGGGGATTCATTATGAAGATTTCAGACAGCTTGACATGTCTGAAAAAATGAAATACATACGAGCTTATGCCAGAAAGATTCATCCCGATGGCAGACTTTGGTGGATCGAAGAAAAAGAGTCTGACGAACACACTTTGCCAATCCAGGCGCGATTGTATACCAATCTTTCCACCGAAGAAAAAACGAGACTCCGCGCAGAGGCGACTTTGGTATGTCCCGGTATTGTAAAATCCGGGAGAGACCGGAATAAATACAATGATGTGGTGCTCTATCTGCTGACTTATCACGGTGTACTCTGCCACCAGGCAAGAGATCTGTTTTCTGCCGGCAGTGTTGCAAATCCAAAGAACGATGACAATGGCGGCATATATATTGAGAGGGCTTTAAAGCTGATTGAAGACGAAATGCGGCAGGCTGCTCTTGAAATGGATGATGCTATTTTTGTTGAATATTGGGGTGAAAGTGTTCCTCCCGAAAGCAGAATCGCCCGTTGGCTTGAAAAGGCAGACGCTGTTGCGCGTGATTGGAAGCCGTCGAAGAGTTTGTTCTGCGATTAAACAATTCTTAAGGTTTTGTGTATCAAATAAAAAGAAGGTGAACATCAATGGCAACAGGCCGTTCTTTTGCGGAATTTGTAAAGAATAAATGCTATAACGGTCTGTACCAAGCTGCCGAAAACTATGTTGACAGTGATTGGCAATCTCTGAACTTATACACCCGCCATGTCCACAGAATTGGCGAGGTGGAGTTTGTTGATGCAACAATCCAGCGTGTTTATGTCCACGATCTGCCGGGAATGCGCGTGGGGTTTGATGTCGGTCTGGAGCTTGAAATTGAAGTCAAAGAGGGCGACTATCACTATGACGAAAGCGACACCTGTTATCCCTGGATTAGAATATCATGCGAAGGCGATCTTGCCTGCAGTCTTGACGACTGGGAGATAATAAGCGTTGCTCCATACAATCAAAAGAATCCTCCGCTTAACTCGCTTTCCGATGCGCTTGTTCCGTATATTCCTTTTGACCGGCTGGAGGATGAAGCCACAGCTTTTCTCAAGGAATTCTACCCCGAGGCATTGAAGATAACCTCTTACGGACAAAAGCCGGTTTCTGTTGAACCGGATATTCTTGCAAAACGCCTTGGACTACAAACATTGACGCAGCGTATCCGTGAAGACGGCTCTGTATACGGACAGCTGTATTTTGTGGATACGGATGCGGAGATGTATGATGCCAACGCCGGCGCAAATGTCAAAAAGCATATTTCGGGAAGAACCATTGTGGTTGATCCGCAGACAGTTCTTCTTCGCACAATCGGCTGCGCAAATAATACAATCGTTCATGAATGCGTTCATTGGGTCAAGCACCGCAAGGTTTTTGAACTCGAAAAACTGTATAACGAAAACGCATCCTGTATCAGCTGTGAAGTTGTCGGCGAAGCCGCCGCTGCCGTTGCAAAACAGGCAACGGAAATGATGGAGCGTCAGGCCAACCAGCTCGCTCCGCGTATCCAGATGCCGGCAGGTTCCTTCCGTGCAAAGGCGAAAGAATACATAAGCAGATTCATGCGTGAAAGCGGAGCCGGTCACGAAAGCCAGGTTATGGAACAGGTTATCGAGGCGCTCCGAACCGACTATGTGGTTTCCAAACAAGCCGTAAAAATCAGACTTGTTGAACTGGGTTTTGACCAGGCAATCGGCACATACACCTATCTTGACGGACACTATGTGAAACCTCACGGATTCAAAAAAGGCGCCATCAAGTCAAATCAAACCTTCTCCCTTTCCGCACAGGACGCCGCGTTTGAGCGAATCGTCAATCCGGAACTTCGGAAGCTGACAAGTACCGGCGATTATCTGTTTGTGGACAACCACTATGTCTATAATGCGCCTCAGTATGTTCAGCGGGATGATGACGGCAGACTTGATCTGACGGATTACGCCCGGTCCCATATGGACGAATGCTGTCTTGTTTTTGATATGAAAATCAAAAGCGGCAGCAAAGTCGGTGAAGACTATCACACAGCTTGTTTTCTTAACCGTGAAGAAAACAATTTTGAATTCGAGCTGAAATTCAATAATCTCTATGCGCACATGACTTCCGCCGCTCAGGCGGAGTATAGGAAGAAAGTTCAAGAGGAAGAGCTTGCAATCCGCAAGCAGATGACGGATGATCAGGCTCAGTGTATGGAACTCCTGCTCGGATGGAGAAAAATGAAGTACACTGAACTCGGAGACGAGATTGGAAGAAACGAAAAGACCATCAGCAGAATTGCAAATGGAGAAACAAAACCGAATGTGGCGACCGCCGCATTGATCTGCCTTGGTTTAAAACTGTCTCCCGTTATCAGCGACAAACTGATGGAAGTGTTCGGCTGCAAAATCAGCAACTCAATGAAAAGCGAGGAACAATGGATAAATGAGGCGCTTCATATCAAATACCCCGAACCCATATGGGCGGTTCAGGAGTATTTAGCGCAGTACGGAGTAGCTTTGGAATAAAAAAATCAGCAAAAAACGGACACGGCGTGTCCGGTAATAAAGCAGGAACAGACAGATCGGATAGCGATATCCGGTCTTTTTCTATATAGTTTTCAGGTTTGCAAGCCCGGATTTGTCTGTAAAAAGGCAGACAGTCCAGGCTTTTTTGCGTTTTTACGGCACTTTTGACCGGACAAGGCGTGTCCGTCGCGATGCGGTTTGTCTGTGATATAACAGTCGTGGGCGAGGAAAAGCGCCCGAAACAACACAGCCGACTATCCGGATAGAAGGCTGAATCTGACAAAGGAGGCAAATCAATGAAAAACAGCAGCCGCAAAGATCTAATTATCAGCATTGAGAACTGCATCGATTTCATTGGTGCTCATTTGGATTCAGCCGACAAAGTCGTCGGGTCTGTCCTCAAAAAGCACCGTGTGCGGAATCTTGATAAAGCAAGTTTGAGTGCACTCAATGATATTTTCAGCGAGCTCTACGCAATCGAAGCAGACCTGAGGTAACCCCTCCGTCCCGGACACGACATAAAACCGTCCGCCCTCATTTGCTGCGCCAATTGATCGATGGCGGCTCAACGGCCGGTGAAGGCAAACAACTGAATACCACAGCTGCCTATTGAGCGGGTTGCTGCAGACAGAAACGGAGAAAACTCCGCCATGACTGCGGTTTATTAACCATACCCTTTTGCAGCTGACAGCCAGTTTCCTCCGTTTCGGAAAACCAACGGAGGAAATTTTTATGTCAAAGAACAAATCTCAAATCTATCTCAAGGCAACCGGGCAGTGGGTTCCGGTAAGCGAAGAATTCCACAAAGCGTATTTTCATGAAATCGATCTGTTTCGCAGGAAGCAGATAAGACGCGGATTCTGCAAATGCACCGGGCCTAAATGGTGGCTGTGCGATATGGATTGCGGCGTGTGCGAGTTTCAATGCGCCAACAGTAAATACATCTCTATTGATGCTCAGGTCGGCGAAGGCGATGACGCATGTTTGATTGCGAACGCCATCCCGGATGATTCGGGCGATGTGGAAGAAGCTCTGATGCTTACCGATCTTTTTGCCGCTCTTCACGAAGAACTCAAAAAGCTCGACCCCGACGGCAGACGCATCTGCGAACTCATTATGGAAGGCAGAACGGAGCGCGAGATCGCTGCCGACATGGGAAAACGTCAGTCCACCATCAACTACAAGAAGAGCAAAGCCTTTTCCATTCTTCGTGAAGCGTTGAAGGATTACATCTGAATTCTTTCGGCGCTCACAAAAAAGATTTTCATTTTTTCGTTCAAACCGTTCCTTCATGACCGGTGGGAAGTGAGGACAGCAAAACAGAAAAAGTCCCCGGAAGGAGGAAAATCCATGAACGAGTCCAAAACAAATGCGGCTGTAACTGATGAGGAGCTTATCGGTGTGCTGACGGCTATCAGCGTGGTATCAAAGCGTTTAGCCGGAAAGCTGATAAGGCTCAACCGCACAGGCCAATCAACGGAAGGAGGAAGAATCAATGGGCAAAATGAGCGAACTGGACGCCATCATCAGAGAACTGCGCGATACCGCTACTTCTATTAACTCGATTGCCGATTTCCTTTTCTCTTCTTTCTGCGGTGGGGAAACACCTGCTGAGACCGAAAAACCGCTTACGCTTGAAGAAGTCAGAGCGGTTCTGGCGGCAAAATCGAGAGACGGCTTTACTGCGCAGATCAGAGAACTGCTGCAAAAGTTCGGAGCTGACAGGCTTTCAGCGGTCGATCCGGCGAATTACAAAGCGCTGCTTGAAGATGCGGAGGGTTTGACCGATGCCAGATAAACACGCTCTGCTTTCCGCCTCTTCATCGCACAGATGGCTCAACTGCCCGCCGTCGGCAAGGCTCTGTGAAAACTATGACGACAAAGGCAGCGACTTCGCAGCCGAGGGAACAGACGCTCACACACTTTGTGAGTACAAGCTGAAAAAAGCGCTCAGTATCCCGGCTGAAAACCCGACGGACAATCTGTCGTGGTACAGCGCCGAAATGGAAGACTGCGCGAACGGTTATGCGGCTTTCGTTACGGAACTTGTCGAGGATGCGAAGAAATCCTGCCCTGACCCCGTTGTGCTGATCGAGCAGCGTCTCGACTATTCAAAGTACGTTGCGGAAGGATTCGGCACCGGCGACTGCGTCATCATCGCGGACGGCACGCTACACATCGTCGATTATAAGCACGGACGCGGCGTTCTTGTTGAAGCGGAGGACAATCCGCAGATGAAGTTGTATGCCCTCGGCGCTCTGGAACTGTTCGACTGTATCTATGACATCAGCACCATCAGCGTGACGATTTATCAGCCGAGGCGTTCCAATGTCAGCACTTTCACTGTTCCGAAAGAGGAACTTTACAACTGGGCGGACAATGTTCTGATTCCCATTGCAGAACTCGCCTTCGAGGGCGGCGGCGAATACCGCTGCGGAGAATGGTGCCAGTTCTGTAAGGCGAAAGCCGACTGCAGGAAAAGAGCGGAAGCAAATTTGGAACTCGCAAAATACGAGTTCAGGCAGCCGCCGCTCCTGACCGATGAAGAGGTCGAAGAGATTCTCGGCAAACTTGACGGACTGACTTCCTGGGCAAATGACATCAGAGATTATGCCCTCAGAGCCGCTATCAGCGGAAAGAAGTGGACCGGATTCAAACTCGTTGAAGGACGATCCAACCGCAGGTACACAGACGAAAACGCCGTCATCGCAGCCGTTCAGAACGCCGGATTCGACCCGTATGAACATAAGCTTCTCGGTGTCACAGCCATGACTTCTCTTCTCGGAAGAAAACAATTCAATGAAATCCTTGGCGGCTATGTAACCAAGCCGCAGGGGAAACCGACGCTTGCTCCGGAAAGCGATAAAAGACCGGAAATGACAACAATTATTGATGATTTTAAGGAGGACAATTAAATGTCAAATTCTACAAAACCCGTAAACCCCATGAAGGTTATCACAGGTAAGGACACGCGCTGGTCATACGCAAACGTATGGGAGGCTAAGTCCATCAACGGCGGTACTCCGAAGTTCAGTGTTTCACTCATTATCCCGAAATCCGATACCGCCACCGTTCAGAAGATCAAGGCTGCAATCAAAGCCGCCTATGAAGAGGGACAGGCTAAGCTCAAGGGCAACGGCCGTTCTGTTCCGCCTTTGACCGCGATCAAGACCCCTCTGCGTGACGGCGACACCGAAAGACCGGATGATCCGGCTTATGCGGACAGCTGGTTTATCAACGCAAACTCGTCTACCGCTCCTGGCATCGTTGACGCCGACTGCAACCCTATTCTCACCCGTTCCGAGGTGTACAGCGGCGTGTATGGCAGAGCGTCGATCAACTTCTACGCTTTCAATTCCAACGGCAATAAGGGTATCGCCTGCGGTCTGAATAACCTTCAGAAGATTCGCGACGGTGAACCGCTCGGCGGCAAGGCAAGCGCGGCGTCTGATTTCGCGACCGACGCCGATGAAGATTTCCTGGCTTGAGGAGGTAAGGATAATGAGTGAAATAACCGTATCCCCCGTTCTCGGAAATATTCTTGTCATTTGCACCTGTATCGTAATGCTTGCATGGGCAGCGGCCGGTATCGGCATGTTCATCAGTACGAGAACCGAAATCAAGTACGACAGAGAGAAGAACAAACGCGACCTCGAATATCACGAAGCGAGAATGAAGGAATATCTCGACAAATAACGATCCGGCTCACGGGCGGTTGGTCAAAGGGGTCCCCGAAGGGTCGTGACAGACCTTTTGGGGAGAGGAGGAGCGACGAAATGAACGAGTTTTTCACGCTTTGCTTGGAAACGAGTGATATGGAGTTTGCGACGACGACCGCCGCCCTGTTGAGCTGTGGAAAGGAAATGCCATGAAATCATTGTCTATCGATTTGGAAACTTATAGCGGAGTGAATCTCTCAAAAAGCGGCGTGTACAGGTATGCCGAATCTCCCGATTTTGAGATCCTGCTCTTCGGATATTCCGTTGACGGTAGTGAAGTTAATGTAATCGATCTTGCAAACGGTGAAATGATTCCGCAGGAGATACTTGACGCTCTGACCGATGATTCCGTTCTCAAGTGGGCGTTCAACGCCTGTTTTGAAAGAATCTGTCTATCCCGTTATCTTTCCGACCTCGGCAGATATCTTGATCCATTTCATGATAACCATCCGCTTTCAACGGAATGTTCCCGTTATCTCAATTCCGAAAGCTGGCGCTGCTCCATGGTGTGGTCGGCGTATATGGGATTGCCTTTGTCGCTTGAAGGATCTGGAGCGGTGCTTGGTCTTGAAAAGCAAAAACTCTCCGAAGGCAAGGAACTCATCAAGTATTTCTGTCAGCCATGTGCGCCGACAAAATCGAATGGCGGCAGAACAAGAAACCTCCCCTCGGACGCACCGGAAAAATGGAAAATGTTCAAACAGTACAACAGGCGGGATGTTGAAGTCGAAATGTCTGTTCAACGCAAACTCGCGAAATTTCCCGTGCCGGAAGATGTGTGGGAGCAGTACCGTATCGACCAGAAAATCAACGACAGAGGTGTTGCGGTCGACATGAAACTGGTGCACCGGGCAATCGCAATGGATAAGCGGTCAAGGCAGGAACTCACCTCCGCCATGAAGGAACTGACGAATCTCGAAAATCCGAATTCCGTTCAGCAGATGAAACAATGGCTCTCGGACAACGGGCTTGAAGCGGATTCCCTCGGTAAAAAGGAAGTGACCGCCATGCTAAAAACCGCTCCGAAGGAACTGCAAAAAGTACTGATGTTACGGCAGCAGCTTGCAAAGTCATCTGTAAAAAAGTATCAGGCAATGGAAAACGCAGTCTGCGCGGACGGCAGAGCGAGAGGAATGTTTCAATTCTACGGAGCTAACAGAACGGGCCGCTGGGCAGGCAGATTGGTGCAATTACAGAATCTGCCGCAGAACCATCTGCCGGATTTATCCGAAGCGAGGGCTTTGGTTAAGGACGGAAACTATGACGCTGTAGAAACGCTGTACGGTGACGTGCCGGATACGCTTTCACAGCTTGTCCGTACCGCTTTTGTACCAAAGGGTAACCGCAAATTCATTGTTTCCGACTTTTCTGCAATCGAGGCGCGTGTGATCGCATGGTTTGCCGGTGAAAAATGGCGGCAGGATGTGTTTGAAAACGGCGGAGATATCTACTGCGCCTCCGCAAGCCGGATGTTCAAAGTGCCCGTGGAAAAGCATGGCGTGAACGGACGTTTGCGGCAGAAAGGCAAGATTGCTGAACTCGCTCTCGGCTACGGCGGGTCTGTCGGCGCACTGAAAGCAATGGGTGCTCTTGAAATGGGACTTGCCGAAGAGGAACTGCAACCGCTCGTCACGTCGTGGAGAAACGCAAACCCTAACATCGTCCGTTTCTGGTGGCAGGTCGATTCTGCCGCCATGAATGCGGTAAGGAACAGAACCTCCGATGAAGTCAAAGGAATTAAGTTCGCTTATCAAAGCGGAATGCTGTTTATAGCGCTTCCCTCGGGAAGAAGACTTGCGTATGTCAAACCGAAAATCGGAGTGAATCAATTCGGCGGAGACTGCATTACCTACGAAAGCGTCGGCGGAACGAAGAAATGGGAGCGCCTCGACACCTATGGTCCGAAACTTGTGGAAAACATCGTACAGGCGACTTCGAGAGATATCCTCTGCTACGCGATGAACACACTCCGATGCAGCGATATTGTTATGACCGTACATGATGAAATAGTAATCGAAGCTGATATGAATGTGTCTCTCAAAGCTGTCTGCGAACAGATGGGCCGCACGCCACCGTGGGCGGAAGGTTTGGAACTGAGAGCAGACGGTTACGAATGTGATTTTTACAAAAAAGACTGATGAAAAGGAGGCCGCCTTATGGCTGAATACAGAAACGCGGAAGGCTATGCCGACCCCACGGCATACGAGGCTTTCCGGTCAATTGAAAAAGAAGAAAAGAAAAACAAAGGCTTTATGCCCATCGTATATATCTGCTCCCCTTATGCCGGAGACATTGAAAGCAATACCGATGCCGCAAGAAGATACTGCCGGTTCGCCGTAGATAAAGGCGCCGTACCGCTGGCGGTACATCTGCTCTTTCCGCAGTTCATGTCGGAAGACACGGAAAGAGACCTTGCTCTGCATATGGGCGAAATCATGCTGTCAAAATGCAGAGAACTCTGGTGCTTCGGTAACAGGATCTCGGAAGGCATGAAAAGAGAACTTGAAACCGCCGGCAGACGCGGCATTACGATCAGATATTTTACCGAAGAATTGGAGGAAAGAAGCAATGCGTGAATTATCTTTGTGCTTCGGCAGCAACCGCAACTCTCTGACCTGGCGTCCGGGGAAAATGACCTTTGACGAACTGTATGAAAAGGTGAAGACGCCTCTACGGACGCTGGAAACCGCCGCGCAGTATCATAAAATGACCAAATCCGAAAAGCAGGAGATCAAAGATAAAGGCGGCTTTATGGCAGGTACGCTGAAAGGAACGCGCCGTAAAAAGGACGAAGTCGTCAGCCGCTCAATGATAACGCTCGACTGCGATTCACTTGAGCCTTCTTTCTTTGAAGAGTATGAAAACGGTCACGCATACGAATCCATTCTTTACACCACACACACGCATCTTCCGGAGTCTCCGAGAGTGAGACTGCTCATTCCGTTTACAAGGAACGTCACTCCGGAGGAATACAACGCCGTCATTAGATATCTCGCTTCAGACCTCGGCATGGAAAAAGTCGACCCCTGTTCGTTTCTGGCAAATCAGATTATGTATTGGCCGACCTGCCCGTCTGACGGCGAATATATCTGTACCCGTTACAAAGGCGAATGGCTCGATCCCGATGTTTTCCTCGTGGCTCATCCGGATTGGAAAGACCCGACAACACTTCCGCTGCATTTCAGCGAAAAAGAACAGCAGAGCCGTGAACACAAAAAGCAGGAGGACCCTTTGACAAAGGACGGTATTGTCGGCACCTTCTGCCGCGCTTACGGTATGGAAGAGACTATACGCACTTTTCTGTCCGACGTTTATGAGGAAACCTCCGTTCCGGGCAGATGGACGTACACCCCCGGTGAGAGCGCGGCGGGATTGGTCGTTTACGATGACAAATTCGCCTATAGCCACCATGCCACCGACCCGGCGGGCGGAATGCTGCTCAATGCTTTCGACCTTGTAAGAGTGCATCGTTTTGGGAACAGCGATACCAAAAAGTCTATGAAGGACATGATGGAGTTCGCCTCAAACGATGAACGTGTCCGCGCTCTCGGTCTTGAGGAACGGCAGAAAAGAGCCGGAGAGGATTTTTCGGATATGGGCGACGAGGACGATTTCTGGAAAAGCAGACTCGTCCGGCAGAAGAAATCTACACAGCTTGAAAA
>CAVJCN010000002.1:15995-26646 GCA_963647945.1 Absicoccus sp.
AACTCGCTGTTCAATATCAAGCTCATCATGCAGAACGATCCTTTTATGAAACATATCGTTTTCAATCAGCTGGCGGACGGCATGGAAATCAAAGGCGAAGTGCCGTGGAAACATCCCGGCAAGTTCTGGCGTGATGCCGATGATGCGCAGCTCATCTGCTATGTCGATGATAACTACGGCTCCTTCTCACAGCGAAATTATGACATTGCCGTCACCAAAGCTGCCGACGACAGAGCCTATCATCCCATCCGGGATTATTTTGAATCTCTGCCAGAGTGGGATGGCGTCAAGCGTGTGGATACGCTGCTGATCGATTATCTCGGTGCCGCCGACAACGAATATATCCGCGCCGTGATCCGCAAAACGCTCTGCGCCGCTTACGTCAGAGTCTACAATCCCGGTGTCAAATTTGACTATATGCCGGTGCTTAACGGCGATCAGGGTATCGGCAAATCAACCTTTATCGCCAATCTCGGTATGGAGTGGTTTTCCGATAGCCTGTCACTCTCCGATATGAACGACAAGACTGCCGCCGAAAAGCTACAGGGATATTGGATTCTTGAGATTGGTGAGCTTGCCGGAATGAAAAAGGCTGATATCGATAAGGTCAAAGCCTTCATATCCCGGCAGGACGACAAATACAGAGCGTCCTTCGGCAGACGCGTAACGCCACATCCGAGGCAGTGCGTTTTCTTCGGTACGACCAATTCAGAGAACGGCTATCTCCGCGACATCACCGGCAACCGCAGATTCTGGAACGTCAAGGTTACCGGAAGCGGAAAACTGAGGCCGTGGGATATGACGAAAGAGATGGTCGAACAGATCTGGGCGGAAGTGAAGGTGATTGCCGGCGAAGGCGAGGAATTGTATCTCGATGCAGCCCTTGAAACATATGCGAAACAGGAGCAGCGCGAAGCAATGGAACAGGACGACCGCGAAGGACTGGTAGCAGAATACCTTGATATGCTCCTGCCGGAAACCTGGGCGGATATGGATATTTACCGCCGCAGGGATTATGTCAGAGATACGGACGACCCCACGAGACCGGAAGGTAGGCGTCAAAGGGACGAAGTCAGCAACATTGAAATCTGGTGCGAATGCTTCGGCAGAGCCAAAGAGGACATGAAGCCCTCGGACAGCTATGCCATTTCCGCCATTATGGCAAGACTCGGCGGCTGGACAAAGGTATCAAACAGAAAAAGAATCCCGATTTACGGCCTTCAGCGACTGTATATGCGGAATGACTGACAGACGACCTGTGACGGGATCGGCAAAAATCCTGTCACGCCTGTTACAGGTTGTCACACCTGTCACAGTCCCTAAGCCCTTTTATATCAACGCTTCCGCTGATTGTGACGGACAAGACAATCAAATCTATATAAGAAAAAAAGTAAAAATAAGAACACAAGAGAGATAAAACACGCATATTTCGCGCGTAAAGGGATTTTTCGGAACTTGTCACAATGAAATGAGGTGCTTATGAAAGAAAAACTGATGGAACAAAAGCTGACGAAAGCCGCAAAGCATATAGGCGGCGTCGCTATAAAAATCGTGAGCCCCGGCTTTGACGGAATGCCTGACCGCATGGTTCTTTTGCCGGAAGGACGCATGGGATTTGTCGAGGTCAAGCAGCCGGGCAAGGCGCCGCGCCCTTTGCAGGCAGCCAGACACCGTATGCTGCGAAGGCTGGGCTTTAAGGTGTATGTGTTGGATGATGAAGAGCAAATACAGAAAATACTTGATGAGATCGGAGGTGATGCCGGATGAAGTTCATACCGCACGGTTATCAGCGTTATGCGATTGAGTATGTTGAGAACAATCCGATAACGGCGATTTTCCTTGATATGGGCCTCGGCTGAGGGAAAACGGTAATTACACTGACGGCGTTAAACGACCTGCTGTTCGACCGCTTTGAGATCCGGAAAGCCCTCATCATCGCGCCGCTGAGAGTCGCAAGAACCACATGGAGCAATGAAATAAAAAAGTGGGATCATTTAAGCGGACTCAAATACAGCGTCTCAGTCGGTACAGAACAGGAACGTGTCGCCGCTCTGAAAACGAAAGCCGACATCTATATCATCAATCGTGAAAATGTGCAGTGGCTTGTTGAAAAAAGCGGTCTGCCGTTTGATTACGATATGGTCGTGATTGATGAGCTGTCTTCTTTCAAGAATCACCAGTCAAAGCGGTTCAGAGCCCTGATGAAGGTCAGACCGAAAGCAAATCGGATCGCGGGACTGACGGGCACTCCGGCAACAAACGGATTGATGGATCTGTGGGCGGAATTTCGGCTGCTGGATATGGGCAAACGGCTCGGAAGGTTTATCGGCGCATACAGGACGGATTATTTCAGACCAGATAAGATGAACGGACAGATCGTTTATTCCTACAAGACTCTTCCAGGAGCGGAAGAACGGATATATGACAAAATCTCGGATATAACGATATCCATGAACGCCGCCAATCATCTCAACATGCCGGAACTCATTTCATCGGAATACACCGTCCACTTGTCGGTCGATGAAAAACGGCAATATAACGATATGTGACCGTGTATGAAGCGTCATATTCCAACTCTCTGGCAATCAAAAACGGCGGTACGACCATATTGACCGTTACGGGGCTTTCCTGGTCGAAGGGTACGGCAAACAGAACGGTAACACTGACATCGGCGCAGAGAACTACATTGCTGAACGCAATGTCAACCGTTAAGTCATTTACGGGAACCTTTGCGGTTTCGTCTTACAGCGGCTCTACACAGATCGGCAGCACTTCAAGCAAAACCGCCACTGTACTGACCACGGCAACCAATTCCGCTCCGACCATAAGCGGATTCACTTATGCCGACAGCTACACGACCACAAAGAACCTCACGGGGAACGACCAATTGTTCGTGCAGGACTACTCGACCCTCAAGGTCACCCCCGGAACGGCTGCTGCGAAAAACGGTGCGACTATCACGAACTACACCGCTTCCTGCAACGGCTTATCCGTTTTCAATTCGACCGGGGCCGCCTTATCCGTCGGCAGAATATCCAAGTCCGGCAATATAACGGTCGTTCTGTCTGTTACCGATTCGAGAGGCTACACCGCAAGCGTATCAAAAACCGTTACGGTAATTCCGTACAGTGAACCGAAAATATCATCGATAACGCTTAGGCGAACCAATGAGATCGAAGCTGAAATGCAGCTCAAATTCAGCGGTTCCATTTCCGCCGTATCGGTGAACGGGACACAGAAAAACGCAGTAGTTTATGTGCGATACCGATACAAGAAAACGAATGAATCGAGCTACGGTTCTTTTACAAGCATCCTTGATGGCACAACCCGAAACGGTTCTTCATTCAGCTATTCAAACCTTGAACTCTGCAATCTTGATGCGAACAACTCATATAACTTCCATCTGCAGATTCAAGACAAGCTCTATTCCGCAAGCAGCCTGGATCTGTATTTCACCGTTCCGCAGGGCACGCCGCTCATTGCGCTGCGAAAAAAGAAGGTCGGCATCAACACTCCGAACCCGCAGGCAACACTCGATGTTGCGGGAAGTGTGCGTGTCAATAATTCTGCGCTTGCCGATTTTGTCGTTGAGCACGGAACAAACGGTATATGGACTTTCCGAAAGTGGAAAAGCGGCATTGCGGAATGCTGGTGCAGAAAAACCGTATCGGCAACACTCAATAACAACTGGGGACCTCTTTACACTTCCGGCTCACTGACCGCATTGAATATTGCTTTTCCTTTTACCTTTTCTGCCGTTCCGACAATTACGGCAAACCTTTCCTGCAACGGTGTCGGTGCTTTTCTTATGGTTCCGGGCAGTTCTCCTGGGCCTTCGACAAAATCAACGGGCGTATATGAAATAGGAAGAGCAACCTCTCTGAGCAGTGCTAACAATTTTGAGGTAAACTTCTATGTTATAGGGAAAGTGTGATGCTTAATCGGCATCACTTTTTTATACACAAATTCAACTTTTAAAGGAGGACAAACAACATGAAAGAAATTTGGACAACCATTCAGGTGGTTATTGCCGGTATCGGCGGCTGGCTCGGATGGTTTCTGGGAGGATGTGACGGATTGCTTTACGCACTTTTGGCTTTTGTAGTCATCGACTACATCACCGGCATCATGTGTGCCGTTGTGGACAAGAAGCTGTCAAGCTCCGTGGGTTTTAAAGGTATCTTCAAAAAGGTGCTGATTTTTGCCGTTGTCGGCATCGGCCACATTCTCGACACGCGGATTATCGGCACGGGCTCGGTGCTTCGTACCGCCGTTATCTTTTTCTACCTGTCCAACGAGGGCGTGTCCCTCATAGAAAACGCGGGACATCTCGGACTGCCCATCCCGGAAAAACTCAAAAATGTTTTAGAACAGCTGCACAACCGCAGCGAAAAGGAGGATCACTCAAATGACGAACATTGAACTTGCGAACAAACTCAAGGACATCGCGCAGAATTACAAAACGCTTTATGTCATGGGCTGTTTCGGCGCTCCGATGACGGCGGCAAACAAACGGCGTTATACGCAGAACCATTCGTACAATAAACAGGCAAGCCGCACGGCAATGATCAACGCCGCGTCCACCGAAACGTTCGGCTTTGACTGTGTCTGCCTTATCAAAGGTGTTCTGTGGGGCTGGAACGGCAACAGGACGGCAACCTACGGCGGCGCAAAATATGCCTGTAACGGCGTACCGGACATCGGCGCGGACAGCATGATCAACGTCTGCAAAAACAACAGCACGGATTTCAGCAAAATCGAGGTCGGCGAGGCTGTATGGATGAGCGGACATATCGGCGTATACATCGGCGACGGGCTTGCCGTGGAGTGTACGCCGAAGTGGGCAAACAAGGTGCAGATCACAGCCTGCAACTGTTCCAAATCCGGCTACAACCGCCGCAACTGGACAAAGCACGGGAAACTGCCTTACATCACTTACGTTCAGCAGACGACTCCCGTGACTCCGGCAAAGCCCGAGACGCCTTCTCCGGATGCAACCTTCAAGAAGGGCGATCTCGTCAAAATCACAGGCACGAAGTATTACAGCGGGAAGACCATCCCTCTTTGGGTGCGCCTCAAGAAATGGTATGTGCTTGAGGGCGGCAGCAAAAGAGTCGTGATCGACAAAAGCGAGGATGGCAAAAACTCCATCTGCAGCGCAGTAAGCGCAGACTGCCTTCAGCTTGTAAAAAGCACATCCGGCAAGAGCGTTGACGAGCTTGCAAGAGAGGTCATCAACGGCAAGTGGGGCAACGGCTCGGCACGAAAGAAGAAGCTGACCGCCGCCGGATATGATTACGACGCTGTGCAGAAAAGAGTAAACGAACTGATGAAATAACCTGATTTTAAGGCTCATTGAGGATTTATTCCTTGATGGGCCTTTATTTTTTTGCCTTTTTTCGTTCAAAACGCTCCTTTGTGACCGGTGGGAAACGGGAGGGTTTTGTTATGACCAATGAACAGACAATTATGATTTCCCGGCTCATGAGAGAAGGAAAAGGATACAGAAGAATCGCCGCCGAACTCGATCTGCCCGTTAATTCGGTGAAAAGCTGGTGCAGAAGACATCCGTCCGAAGAAGCGAAAACGGATCTGTGTCCGATGTGCGGAAAGGAGATTATCTCTCTGCCGCACAAAAGACCGCGCAAATTCTGCTCGGATTCCTGCCGAAGCAAATGGTGGTCTGCGCACCCGGAGAAGAGAAATGTCATCAAAGGGTACACGCATATCTGCCGATGCTGCGGGCGTGAATTTACCAACAACCGTAAGAACGCGGACTACTGTAGCCGGGAGTGTTTCGCCAAGGCGAGACGGAAGGCGGTGTAATATGGACGGCGTTCTTTACGGCAAAATAAAAGAATACAATACCGCTCTTGCTCTCATAAAAGAAATGCGCTCCGGCGGCGTTATTGACCCCGAAGATTACGCCATAATATGCTTAAGTTTAGCGGAAAAATACGGCATAAGTTCGTGCAGTATATTTGCCGAAATCGACTTGATAAGTGCCCGGACTGACGGTAATATCTGACTGATAAGGAGGTATTATCTATGGATAGAATCATAGAAAAAGTGCATTTTGATATGCCCGTTCAGCCGAAAGCAACCCGTGTGGCAGCATACGCCCGTGTTTCATCCGGCAAGGACGCCATGCTTCATTCGCTGTCGGCGCAGATCAGTTATTACAGCGAAATGATCCAGAGCCGCCCCGGCTGGCTCTACGCCGGAGTGTATTCGGATGAAGCGCTGACAGGCACAAAAGAAAACCGTCGCGGCTTTCAGGCGCTTCTCGAAGACTGCCGCGCCGGAAAAATCGACATGGTCATCGTTAAGTCGATTTCACGTCTTGCCCGCAACACCGTCACACTTCTTGAAACGGTCCGTGAGCTGCGCTCATACGGCGTTGACGTATATTTTGAAGAGCAGAACATCCACACCCTCAGTTCGGAAGGTGAGCTGATGCTGACGATTCTAGCAAGCTACGCGCAGGAAGAATCCCTGTCGGTCAGCGAAAATCAAAAGTGGCGCATTCAAAAGAACTTCAAAGAAGGCAAGCCCTGGAACGGCGCGATGCTCGGCTACAGAAATGTTAACGGCACGCTCACCGTGATTCCGGAAGAAGCCGAACTGGTAAAAAGGATCTTTAATATGTACCTTTCGGGAATGGGGATCCAGTCGATTGCCAATACGCTGAACAGAGAAGGTATTCCGACAAGGCTCGGCGCAAAATTCAAGTACACGGGCATACACAAAATGCTGAGCAACGAGGCATATGCCGGAAATCTGCTGTTGCAGAAAACTTTCAAAGACAACCATATCACAAAACGCACGATCATCAACCGCGGCGAACTGCCGATGTACTATGTGGAAAATGCGCATGAACCGATCGTTCCGCCGGAAACATTCAAGCGGGTGCAGGAGATTATCGCGCAAAGAGCGGAAAAATATGCGCCTCCGACCATGGAAAGTCCGCTCACATACCGGTTCACTTCGCTCATCACCTGTGCAAAATGCGGAAAGCACTTCAGAAGAAAACTCGTGAGAGGCAAGCCGATATGGATATGTCCGACATTCAATTATGAAGGAAAAGCCGCCTGTCCGGCAAAGCAAATACCCGAAGAGATGCTGGAAGAGATAACGGCGGATATGGATATGGAGCGGCTCACCGGAATCACGGCAGATGACGGGAACCGGCTCCTGTTTCATTTTTCGGATGGAACGGCTGCCGAAAAAATATGGCGCGACCGTTCACGCTCCGAATCCTGGACGGATGAGATGCGGCAGAACGCGAGAGCGCGGACGAAAGCGAGGAATCAGAACAAATGACGGAAAGAAATGTAACGGTAATACCCGCAACGAAAACTTCGATACACCGGATGCCCGGTACGGCTGCGAAGAAACGCCGTGTTGCCGGATATGCGCGTGTATCGACCGACAAGGACGAGCAGTACACGTCCTATGAGGCGCAGGTTGATTATTACACGCAGTTCATCAGAAGGCACGCCGACTGGGAGTTCGTTAAGGTTTATACCGATGAGGGTATCAGCGGTTTGGAAACAAGAAAGCGTGACGGCTTTAATGAAATGATAGAGGACGCCATGTCCGGCGCCATCGACCTGATCATAACAAAGTCGGTCAGCCGTTTCGCCAGAAACACCGTTGACAGTCTGGTGACAATACGGAAACTGAAAGACAAGGGTGTCGAGGTCTATTTCGAGAAAGAAAACATCTACAGTCTGGACGGCAAGGGCGAACTGCTCCTCACTATCATGAGCAGCCTTGCGCAGGAAGAGTCCCGTTCCATATCGGAAAACGTCACATGGGGACAGCGCAAGCGGTTCTCTGACGGAAAAGTCAGTCTGCCGTACAAACAGTTTCTCGGTTACGAACGGGGCGAGAAAAAAGATGATCCGCCCGTGGTCAACCCGGAACAGGCGGTTCTCGTCAGAAGAATATACCGAACCTTTATGGAAGGCAAAACAGTCGGAGCCATTGCAAAAGAGCTGACAGCGGAAGGCGTGCCTACCCCGGCTGGAAAAGACAAGTGGCGTGCGTCCACTATAAACAGCATTCTGCAAAACGAAAAATACCGCGGCTCGGCACTTCTTCAAAAGTGTTTTACCACGGATTTCCTTACAAAAAAGCAGAAGGTCAACGAGGGCGAAGTGCCACAGTACTACATCGAACACAGCCACGAGGCGATTATTGACCCGATGGAATGGGACGCTGTGCAGGAGGAGATCAAGCGTAGAAAACAAATCGGCAGAGCCTACAGCGGCACAAGCGTATTCAGCGCGAAACTGGTCTGCGGAGACTGTGGTAGCTGGTACGGGCATAAGACATGGCACTCCACCGACAAATACCGCACAACGATATGGCGGTGCAATCACAAGTACGCGGATGAAAAATGCCGATGCCATACTCCGTCGGTCAACGAGGATGAGATCAAGAGCAGATTTCTGAAAGTCTTCAACAGCATTATTTCATCCAAAAAGCCGTATATCTCCGCCTGTCTTACGGCGAAAAGAGCAGTCACGGACACAACAGGAATTGACACAGAGATGAATGATCTGCTCCGTGAGATGGAGGTCGTTGCCGGACTGACGAAAAGGTGCATTGAAGATAACTCAACTACGGTTCAAGACCAGGAAGAATATACCGCCCGGTACAACAGCTACGTTGACAGATACGAAATGCTGAAATCACGGTATGACGCCCTCGCTGCGGAACGGGATTGCAAAATGGAGAAGGCAAAAGCAATCGACAGGTTTATCCACACCGTTAAGTCAAGGGAGGACTTGCTGACAGAATTTGATCCGCACCTTTGGATGACAACCGTTGAAACAGTTACGATAACGGCTGACGGGAAAATGCTGTTCCGCTTCTATGACGGTACGGAAATATATGGATAAACCAACAATGCAAGACGGCTGGTTTTCGGAATACCCGTTTTTCTGCTGTTTTGTTTGCAACGATAACTTCAAAAACAAGAAGATAAAACAAAGGAGCTTATAAGTTTCACGCCAAATCAACTCTAAAGATTGCATTTGCGATGGAATTGTGGTAAAATAATGTGGAAAAATGAGATTATTTCGCATTTAGTAGAGAAAAGAGGATAAAAAATGAAATTGAAATCTGTTTTACGCTCTAACCACGATCTCAAGAAAAACGGTTATATTATTCTTCGAAAGCTACACAAGATGGAGACACTCAAAGGCGCAAAAAAAGCTTATTCTACCCAATTTGATGATACCTTTTTCTTTGTTCTTAGTGTTCGTGCTCTTGTGGATATTATTGTAAAAGAGTATCCAGAAGAATTGTTTTTCCTTGAACGCTGTAAAAGGTTTTTATCATATATTGATGAAGTGGCAGCAAAAAGGCAAAGAATTAATGGTACTATCCTTGCATCCTTTCTCCACGCATATACAAATTTCTTCAACAATATCATTTCCACTCGCCATACATTTGTTTTTAACGATGAAATTGTTGAACTTTGGAATACGAAATGTTTGATGGCTTATGTTGCTACTTGGGGCATAAACAGCAAATAATATATCATTATAGGTGGTAATAATATGCAGCTTTCAATGACTGAAGCATTACCCATTATGGAAAAACTCCTGTCAGAGAGAAAACTATCAATCTTTGCTGGCTCAGGTATCTCCGTTGATTCAAATCTGCCAGCATGGGATGGTTTTATTGATAGATACATTGAAATATGTGAGGAACTAAATGCAAGCCTTGATCCAAGTCTTCAATTCACAGAGATAATTGCAGATGCACGAGCTAGTAAAGATAGAGATTTGATTTCTACCATCACTGCACTCAAAGATAAGGTTAAAGAGTGTAAGGAGCATGGAATTAACACGGATTTTTGTGATGATGAATTAAATGCTCTGTTCTATGCGGCTATTCCAAATGAATACCATAAGCACATTGTCGCAACCAATTATAAGCACATCATTACTACAAATTATGATTCATTATTAGAAAAGGCCGCAAAAGAGCTAGGATATAAGTCCCTCCTTACGCGATCCTATAGTTATACAGAACAGCAAAATTTATCAATTGCAGTCTATTCTGGCAAAACAGCTATTATACACGCACACGGAAAAATAAGCGATATCAAATTAGACCAATTTGTACTTACAAAGGAAGATTACCTTGCTATTATGAAACACAACCCAGGCTTTCGTCTGATAATAAACTCAGTCTTTTTAACAAATTCAGTGCTTTTTGCTGGTTATGGCGGAAGTGACCCTCACTTTGAGGATATCATCAGTGATTTAAATATGACTCTAAATTGGGATAATAGCAGTTCTGATTTACCACGTTGCTATATAATGTTAAGAAAAGATAAGGTAACACCTATTAGAGAGTTTCTAAATGGGAAAAATCGCGTAGATATTATAACATTTGATGACTATGGACAAATGAAAGGTTTCTTAAAAGAACTATCGAATAAGTTTCCAAGATCCCTATAAAGTAATCGTGTGCAATGCACCCCACAAAGTCAAAATGCACCCCACCTTGAAAATGGGGTGCATTAAGTCAAAAAAGAATAAGAACGGTCATTGTATCCAAATAACCGTTCTTATATGGTGGGAGAGGATGGATTCGAACCATCGAAGCATAGCGCAACAGATTTACAGTC
>CAVJCN010000003.1:0-20762 GCA_963647945.1 Absicoccus sp.
GTCTATAAGCGTAGCTGTCTTCATATCCTACCCCCTGAAAACTCCTTTTCTTTGCTTTCCAGTATATCATAAAACCGTCCCTCTTGGAATCATCTTTGCCTTTTTTGCCCTGTTTAATTCATAAAAAAAGACTGCCCCTGCAAGCGGTTTCCCGCCCACCGAGCAGCCTTTTGTTTCAGCTTATATCCTTATACTAATTCTAAGAAAACAACTTCAGCGCAGTCGCCCTGACGAGGTCCTAACTTAAGAATTCTTGTATATCCGCCGTTTCTGTCTTCATACTTAGGCGCGATTTCTTCAAAGAGCTTGGTTACAACCGTCTCGTCAAAAACATATGCAAGCACCTGTCTTCTTGCGTGAAGATCGCCGCGTTTTGCCAAAGTAATCAACTTTTCTGCTTGTCTTCCGGCTTCCTTGGCTCTGCAATCCGTAGTCTGGATTCTGCCTTCTCTGAACAAATCAGTTACAAGGTTTCTCAGCATGGATTTTCTGTGAGCCGAAGGTCTGCCCAGTTTTCTGTATCCTGGCATTTTAAGATTCTCCTTTCATTGCAAGTTCTATTCGTCACTCGGCTTTAAACCGAGTCCCAGTTCTTCAAGTTTCGCTTTTACTTCATCAAGGGATTTTTTACCGAGGTTTCTGACTTTCATCATATCATCTTCTGATTTCTGCGTAAGTTCCTCTACGGTATTGATTGCCGCCCTCTTGAGGCAGTTGAAAGAACGAACCGAAAGCTCCAGCTCTTCAATGGTCATTTCCAGAGCCTTCTCTTTCTGGTCTTCTTCCTTTTCAACCATGATTTCCATAGCGCCGGTGATGTCGGTGAGCTGGATAAACAGGTTAAGGTGTTCCTGCATGATCTTCGCTCCGATGGAAACTCCCTCTTCAGGGGTGATTGAACCGTCCGTCCAGATTTCCAGCACCAGTCTGTCGTAGTCGGTTACCTGACCGACTCTGGTGTTTTCTACCGTAAAATTAACTTTTCTTACAGGAGTGTAGATGGAATCAACCGGAATCACCGAAATCGGCGTGTTCTCAGTCTTATTCACTTCCGCAGGGACATAACCTCTTCCCCTTGCAAGGTTAACTTCCATTACCAGCGTTGCACTTTCTTCCAAAGTGGCGATGTGCAGATCCGGATTGAAAATCTCGATGTCGGAGTCGCCGATAATATCAGCCGCGGTTACTTCCTTCGGACCTACCGCGTTGATGATAACTCTCTTGGTGTTTTCTCCGTTTAATCTGATTGCAAGTTTTTTAAGGTTGAGGATAATTTCCGTAACGTCTTCTTTTACTCCCGGTATTGTTGAAAACTCGTGAAGTACTCCGTCGATTTTTACTGATGTGACTGCTGCTCCCGGAAGCGAGCTGAGAAGAATCCTTCTGAGTGCGTTGCCAAGAGTTGTACCGTAGCCTCTTTCCAAAGGCTCTACTACGAATTTACCGTAGTTTCCATCTTCATCAATATATTTATTGATTGTTGGTTTTTCGATTTCGATCACTAAAAAACCCTCCTTTTCATTCCAAGTTTCGCAATAACTTATGCTGCGAGGCAAATACTATCCCGCCTCTTGCAGGTTCATTATTACAGGTATATGTTTGGCAGATACCTGTAACAAGGTTCTGTCAAGAGCTTGAGGGTGGAGATTTGCAAAGCAAATACTACCCGCCTCTTGACAGGTTCTTACTTGGAATACAACTCGACGATCAAGTGCTCTGCGATCGGAGTATCAATTTCATCTCTGTTCGGCAGAGTAACAACTTTACCCTCTAATTTATCAACATCTACTGTCATCCAGCTCGGAACTGTGATGGACATTTCCTTGATTTCTTTGAACTTCGGCGAGCTCTGGCTCTTAGCCTTTACTGCGATAACGTCTCCTGCTTTTACTTCCATTGACGGAATGTTAGCCTTCTTGCCGTTTACCGTGAAGTGGCCGTGGGTTACAAGCTGTCTTGCTTCTTTTCTGGAAGCTGCGAAACCAAGTCTGAAAACAACGTTGTCCAGTCTTGTTTCGAGCAAAATCAGGAGGTTGTCACCTGTCTTGCCCTGTTTCTTAGCAGCTTTGTCGAATAAGTTTCTGAACTGAGTTTCCTGCATTCCGTAGAATCTCTTTGCTTTTTGCTTTTCTCTTAACTGAAGTCCATAGTCGGACACTTTCTTTCTTGCCTGACCATGCTGTCCGGGAGCGTAATTTCTCTTTTCCATTGCGCATTTGCCGCTGTAGCATCTTTCGCCCTTTAAGAAAAGCTTTTGACCTTCTCTTCTGCACAATTTGCAGTTTGCTTCTGTATATCTTGCCATTTAAATTACTCCTCCTTTCCTAGACTCTTCTTCTCTTCGGCGGTCTGCAGCCGTTATGCGGAATCGGTGTGATATCTCTGATGAGAGTGATTTCAAGTCCTGCTGTCTGAAGCGCTCTGATAGCTGCTTCTCTGCCGGAGCCCGGGCCCTTTACATAAACTTCTACAGTCTTTAAGCCGTGTTCCATAGCCCCCTTAGCAGCTTCTTCTGCCGCCATCTGAGCCGCGAACGGTGTGGATTTTCTTGAACCCTTGAATCCAAGGGAACCTGCGGACGACCATGAAAGGGCGTTGCCGCTCATATCTGTAAGAGTAACCAAAGTATTGTTAAAGGTGGATTGGATATGTGCCTGGCCTTTTTCAATATTCTTGCGTTCTCTTTTCTTTTTTCTAACTGTTTTCTTTACAGTCTTAGCCATTTTTTCCTACCTCCTTCTTACTTAGTTGCCTTTTTCTTTCTGCCGACGGTTTTCTTCGGGCCTTTGCGAGTTCTTGCGTTTGTCTTGGTTTTCTGACCTCTTACAGGAAGTCCTCTTCTGTGACGAATTCCTCTGTAGGAACCGATTTCCATGAGTCTCTTGATGTTAAGAGAAACTTCTCTTCTCAAATCACCTTCTACGAGGTATTCTTCGTCGATAATTCTTCTGATTTTACCTGCTTCATCTTCAGTCAAATCCTTAACTCTTGTGTCAGGATTTACGCCTGCTTTTTCTAAGATAGCAAGTGAAGTTGGTCTGCCAATACCGTAGATATAGGTGAGGCCTATTTCTACTCTTTTTTCTCTTGGTAAGTCAACACCGGCTATACGAGCCATATTTTTCTCCTTCCCCTATCTTCCGTCGCCGTCCGGGTGGCGATATAGACAGGATCTTCTTTTAATTTTTGAAAGGGCGTATGCGGCCGCCTCCCGGTAAATGCGTGCCTGCCCCATACTAACTTAAATCAACCTTGTTTCTGCTTGTGCTTCGGGTTCTCACAGATAACCATAACTTTGCCGTTTCTCTTGATAACCTTGCACTTTTCGCAGATAGGTTTTACGGAAGCTCTTACTTTCATTTTTATCCTCCTAACCTTTATCTCTCCATGTAATTCTTCCCCTGGTAAGGTCGTAAGGGGAAAGCTCCACCTTTACCTTGTCCCCGGGGAGAATCCTGATATAATTCATTCTGATTTTTCCTGAAATGTGTGCCAGCACTTCAAAACCGTTGTCTAATTTGACCTTGAACATCGCGTTCGGCTGAGCGTCAACAACTGTTCCGACTGCTTCAATGACGTCTTTTTTCGCCATAAATACATCTCCTTCTGTTCTTTATAAGGTAAGCAATTCCGGCTCACCATCAGTGATAATAACCGTATTTTCATAGTGTGCCGCAAGTCCGCCGTCTATGGTGACCGCCGTCCAGTCGTCTTCCAGAACATCGATTTCCCATGTTCCCTGGGTTATCATCGGCTCGATTGCCAGGGTCATGCCCGGTTGGAGCCTCGGCCCCTTGCCGGCCTTTCCCATATTCGGTATCGGGGGATCTTCGTGCATCTTACTTCCGATTCCGTGTCCGACAAAATCCCGGATAACTCCGTAGCCTTCGCCCTCCACTGTTTCTTGGATCGCGTGGGAAATATCATATAATCTGTTTCCCGCCTTGGCATAGGCAATTCCGTTGTAGAATGCCCGCTCTGCCGTTTCTATCAGATGCATTGCTGCGGGACTTACCTTTCCTACGGGATAAGTCCTTGCCGCGTCCGCCATATAACCTTTGTATTCCACCACAAGGTCACAGCTCACTATGTCGCCTTCTCTCAGATGGCGTTTTTTGCTCGGAATCCCATGAACGACCTCATCATTTATTGAAACGCATACGCTTGCCGGATAACCGCAGTAACCCTTTTCTGCCGCGGTCATCCCATGCTCCCGTACTGTTCTTTCAACAAAACGATCTATTTCTAATGTGGAAACACCGGGTTTTATAAGCTCGGGCAGCTCCCTGAGGATCAGCCCGCAAACCTTTCCGGCTTCCCGCATTAAATCAAGTTCCTGTTTTGATTTGATGATGATCATTTCTATTCCCCTAAAGCTCTTACGATGTCAGCAAACACATTGTCAAGTCCGGTACTGCCGTCGATGTGGGCAAGTGTTCCTGCATTTTCATAATACTCAATGAGAGGCATTGTCTGCGCTTCGTAAACATCGATTCTGTTAGTAACTGTTTCCAAATTGTCATCAGCTCTCTGAATCAATTCTCCGCCGCAGTAGTCACAAACCCCTTCTTTTTTAGGAGGAATGTTTACTACATGGAAGCTGGCACCGCAAGCCTTGCAGACCCTTCTTCCCGTAAGTCTTGTAATAAGCTCTTCCTTTTCCACCGCGATATCCAAAACCTTATCGATCTTGGAGTCGTGGGCAGCCAGAAATTCATCCAGCTTTTCTGCCTGATAAACGGTTCTCGGAAATCCGTCAAGGAGGAAGCCGTTTTTACAATCATCCGCAAGAAGTCTTGTGGTGGCGATTTCGATTACTAAATCGTCCGGAACAAGCTCGCCCTTATTCATGTATTCCTGGGCTTTCTTGCCGAGTTCGGTTCCGTTCTTGATGTTTTCCCTGAAAATATCTCCCGTGGAAATATGCGGAATCTCGTATTTTTCCACGATCTTAACTGCCTGGGTTCCTTTTCCTGCTCCGGGAGGCCCTAACAATATAGTTCTAAGCATTTTACTCATCTCCCTTTTTTACTTCAAGAAACCTTGATAATTTCTCATGAGCATCTGGTTTTCAAGTTGTCTTACCGTATCAAGAGCAACACCTACCGCGATAAGCAGCGATGTACCGCCGAAGTGGATTCCCTTGAGTGTCGGAACCATAACGCCTAAAATTGTAGGCAGGGTTGCGATAAGAGCAAGGAAAATTGCCCCGACTATTGTAACTCTTGACATTACTTTGTTCAAATAATCTTCGGTAGCTTTACCCGGTCTGATTCCCGGAATGAATCCGCCGTTTGCCTTCATGTTGTTCGCAACTTCGCTTGGGTTGAATGTGATACCCGTGTAGAAGTATGTGAAGAAGATGATAAGCACGATGTTAAGCACTCCGTAAACCCAAACTCCCGGATTTCCCGATGGTGAAAGCCACTTTGTAACCCATACGCTGAAAGCGTTGTCCTGGGACATGAAGTATGTGATGGTAAGCGGGAACTGCAAAATTGATAAAGCGAAGATGATCGGAATTACGCCCGCCTGATTTACCTTGATAGGAATGTGGGTGGACTGTCCGCCGTACATCTTTCTTCCTACTACTCTCTTCGCGTACTGTACCGGGATTCTTCTCTGTCCTTCCTGGATAAGAACAACTCCTGCGGTTACAAATACCGCTGCGATTATAAATATGATAATCGTTACAAGGGATAATGATCCGCCCTGATATCCGGTCACAACCGTTCTGATTCCGCTTGGGATTCTTGCTACGATGCCGCCGAAGATGAGGAGGGAAATACCGTTTCCTACGCCTCTTTCGTTGATCTGCTCGCCCAACCACATAAGGAACGCGGTTCCTGCGGTCAGAACAAGTACCACAACGATGATTGAAAATACGCTCTTGTCAACCACAGCCTGTCTGAAAAGACCTACCGTAAGACCGATTGCCTGAATCAGCGCCAGCACAACCGTCATGTAACGGGTGATTTGAGCCATCTTCTTTCTGCCTTCCATTCCCTCTTTTGCAAGTCTTTCAAAATAAGGGAATGCGATGGTAAGCAACTGAACGATGATTGATGCAGTGATGTATGGAGTAATACTCAATGCAAAAATTGTAAAGTTACTGAAAGATCCGCCGGAGAACAAGTCGAATAAATCGAAAAGTCCCGTTTCGCCGGTGAACATTTCACTGAGCACGCTTCTGTTAATGTTCGGAACCGGAATGTTGGATCCGATTCTGAACACTACGAGCATGAGGAGGGTGAAAATCATTTTACTTCTGATTTCCGCAACTTTCCAAGCTTGAGCAATAGTCTTTAACATACCCATCTTAAATCACCTCTGCCTTTCCTCCAGCAGCTTCAATCTTTTCTGCGGCAGTCTTGCTGAATTTGTTAGCCTGAACTGTCAATGCAACTTTGATCTCGCCTTCGCCAAGGATCTTGATTCCGTCCTTAACCTGCTTAACAACTCCTGCTTCTTCAAGCACTGCCTGATTTACAACTGTACCTGCTTCAAACTTGTTTAAGTCCTCAACATTTACAATTGTGTATTCGGTTCCCCAAATGTTTGTGAAACCTCTCTTTGGTAATCTTCTGTATAAAGGCATCTGGCCGCCTTCAAATCCAAGACGAACGCCGCCGCCGGATCTTGAATTTTGACCGTTCATACCTCTGCCGCTTGTCGTACCTTGTCCGGTAGCATGACCGCGGCCTCTTCTCTTGCGTTCCTTCGTGGAACCCGGTACTGCTCTTAATTCATGTAATTTCATCTAAGCGCACCTCCTATAATTCTTCAACCGTTACAAGATGTGACACCTTAGCCACTGCGCCGCGGGTCTGCGGTGTATCTGCTAATTCTACTGAGTGGTGCATCTTTTTGAGTCCTAACGCTTCAACAACTTTTCTCTGTTTAGGGGAAGCGCCGATTGTGCTCTTTGTTAAAGTGATTTTAATCATTTTTGCCATCTTCGCATATCCTCCTATCCTAAGATTTCTTCTTTTGTTTTTCCTCTGAGCTTAGCAACCTTTTCAACAGTCATCATGCCCTTAAGTCCTTCGAGGGTTGCATAAGCCATGTTTCCTGTATTGTTGGAGCCGATGGATTTCGCTCTTACATCTTTGATACCGGCAGCTTCAAGCACTGTACGAACAGACGAACCTGCGATTACTCCTGTACCTTGTGCAGCCGGCATGATGAGAACTCTGCCAGCTCCGAAAATGCCTAAGTTTCTGTGAGGTACTGTTGTTCCTACTGTCGGAACATATATTAAATTCTTCTTTGCATCTTCTTCAGCTTTTCTTACAGCTTCAGGAATTTCCTGAGACTTACCAAGACCAACGCCTACATATCCGTTGCCGTCGCCGACTACTACGGTTACGCTGAATCTCATGTTTCTACCGCCTTTAACAGTCTTTGCTACTCTTCTGATATTAACGATAGTCGATTTCAAGTCAAGCTTGGATGCATCAACGATATTACGCATTCCTTTTTCCTCCTGTTAGAATTTTAATCCTGCTTCACGAGCGCCTGCTGCCAGTTCCGCAACTCTTCCGTGGTATAAGAATCCGCCTCTGTCGAAGCAAACTTCTTCGATACCCTTTGCGAGTGCTCTCTTTGCAAGTGCTTCGCCGACCTTTTTAGCTGCTTCTTTGTTTCCGCCGTAACCAACTTCACCTTTAAGTTCTTTGTCCAGTGAAGATGCGGATACTAAAGTAACTCCGTTTACATCGTCAATTACCTGAGCTGAGATGTTCTTGTTTGATCTGTAAACGCAAAGTCTTGGTCTTTCAGGAGTTCCAAAAAGGTTTTTTCTTACTCTTTCGTGTCTTTTAACACGCTTGTCATTTCTGCTTACTTTTGCCATTTTAATTCACTCCTTTCCCCTTATTTAGCACCTGCTTTGCCTTCTTTTCTGCGGATATATTCATCAGCATACTTGATACCCTTGCCCTTGTAAGGTTCCGGACTTCTCCATGCTCTGATGTTAGCCGCATAATTGCCGACAACTGCTTTATCGATACCCTTTACGGTGATGTCTGTCGCAGACGGACATTCCGTTGTGATTCCTTCAGGGTCTTTTAATTCTACAGGATGGGAATAGCCCAAGCTCATTACCAAAGTGTCCCCCTTCTTTTCGGCCTTGTATCCAACACCTACAAGCTGGAGCTTCTTCTCGAAACCTTGAGTTACGCCCAATACCATATTGTTTATTAAAGTTCTTGCAAGTCCGTGCTGAGATCTTTCTTCTCTTGCGTCGGAAGCTCTGGAAACCAGCACTTCGCCCTCTGCAATCTCGACCTTGATCAACTTGCTGATTTGTTCTGATAATTGTCCTTTCGGGCCTTTTACCGTGACAACATTGTTAGCGTCTACGGAAACTTCTACGCCGGCAGGAACAACTACAGGTTTTCTACCTATTCTAGACATTTTTCGTTCCTCCTACCATACATAACAGATTACTTCGCCGCCAACGCCCAGTTTTCTGGCTTCCTTGTCGCTTACGATTCCCTTTGAAGTGGAAACGATGGCGATTCCAAGACCTCCCAGTACCTTTGGCACTTCTCCTGCCTTGGCATAAACCTTGAGACCCGGCTTTGAAATTTTCTTGATTCCTGAAATTACTTTTTCTTTGTTAGCGCCGTATTTCATTGTAACTTTGATCATACCTTGCTTGTCGTCTTCTATAACCTCGAAATCCGCAATGTAGCCTTCTTCTTTCAAAATTTCGGCAATCGCTTTTTTCATCTTTGACGCCGGAATTTCAACAGTTTCATGACCTACAGTGTTGGCATTTCTGATTCTTGTTAGCATATCCGCTATAGGATCTGTCATTGTCATTACAGTGTTTCTCCTTTCATAATTTTTACCAGCTTGCTTTTCTTACGCCCGGAATTTCTCCTTTATAAGCAAGCTCTCTAAAACAGATACGGCAAATACCATATTTTCTCAGTACGGAATGCGGTCTTCCGCAAAGTCTGCATCTGGTATATGCGCGAGTCGAATATTTAGGTTTTCTAGCCTGTTTTACTTTGAGAGATGTCTTTGCCATAATTCCCTCCTTGCTACTTTTCAAACGGCATACCTAAGAGCTCCAATAATGCAGCCGCTTCTTCGTCTGTTTTAGCCGTTGTCGTAAATACTATGTTCATACCTTTGATTGTATCAACCTTATCATAGTTGATTTCAGGGAAGATTAACTGTTCCTTGATACCCATAGAGTAGTTGCCTCTACCGTCAAAAGAGTTCTTGCTAACGCCCTTGAAGTCTCTTACTCTCGGAAGAGCGATATTGAAGAATTTATCAGCAAATTCATACATATTATCTCCTCTTAAAGTAACCTTTGCGCCTACAGGCATTCCCTGTCTAACCTTGAAGTTCGCGATGGACTTCTTCGCCTTTGTAACGACCGGTCTCTGTCCGCTGATCAAAGCGATTTCTTCCACTGCGGATTCCATAACCTTTGCGTTGTCCTTTGCTTCTCCAAGACCCATGTTGATGGTGATCTTTGTGAGCTTTGGAACTTCCATTACATTTTTATATTGGAATTTTTCTTTTAATGCTCCGAAAACTTCATTATTATAAGTTTCTCTTAATCTTGCTGTCAAAATCGTCTCCTCCTTTCTTAATCGATTACGTTTCCGGTCTTCTTGGAAACTCTTACTTTTTTACCGTCTTTAACCTGGTATCCGAATTTGATCACTTCTTTGGCTTTTGCGTCGTAAAGCATTACGTTGGAAGCGTCGATGGGTGCTTCGAAATGCTTGATTTCCGCGCCGGCTTTTCTCGTAGCTTTTGCGTGTTTTGTAACGATGTTTACGCCTTCAACTACGACTCTGTTTTCCTTTGGCATTGCCTTAAGGACTTTGCCGTGTTTGCCTTTATCCTTACCGGTAATTACCATTACCATATCGTCTTTCTTAATACGCATCCTTACACCTCCTACAGAACTTCCGGTGCCAATGACACGATCTTCATGAAGCCCTTATCTCTAAGCTCTCTTGCAACAGGTCCAAAGATACGAGTTCCAACCGGGTTTTTATCTTCTTTATCTTTAATGATTACTGCAGCGTTCTGGTCGAACTTTACATAGCTTCCGTCTGCTCTTCTGGCACCGTGCTTAGTTCTAACTACTACAGCCTTAACGACATCGCCTTTTTTTACAACGCCGCCTGGGGTTGCTTCTTTAACCGCACAAACGATAACATCTCCGATATTCGCATACTGACGGGAAGTACCGCCTAAGATACGAATGCAAAGAAGTTCTTTTGCACCTGAATTGTCAGCAACTCTTAATCTAGTTTCAGTCTGAATCATGATCTGGTGCCTCCTTTATTTAACCTTCTCGATAATGTTCACAAGTCTCCATCTCTTGTCCTTGGACAGAGGTCTTGTTTCCATAATTCTAATCTTATCGCCGATCTGACATTCGTTGTTTTCGTCGTGAGCCTTAACCTTCTTAGTTCTCTTTACAGCTTTTCCGTAAAGGGAATGTCTTACGAAGTCTTCGATTGCAACAACTACGGTCTTATCCATTTTATCGGATACAACAACACCGACTTTAGTTTTTCTTCTATTTCTTTCAACTGCCATAGTACATCCTCCTTTCTACTAAGCCTGTAATTCTTTTTCTCTAAGAATTGTCTTTACTCTAGCAATATCTTTCTTTAATTCTCTCATCTTTACAGGGTTTTCTAACTGTCCCGTAACATGCTGGAATCTTAAGTTGAATAATTCTTTTTTCATGTTAGCAAGTTCAGTATTGAGTTCAACCGCTGTTTTTTCTCTCATTTTCTTTAATTCCATTATGCTTCACCACCCTTTGCTGCTTCTTCTTTGATGGCAAATTTGCACTTAACCGGGAGCTTGTGAGCTGCAAGTCTCATTGCTTCTCTTGCCTTTTCCTCGGAAACGCCCTCGATCTCGAACATTACTCTACCCGGCTTAACTACCGCTACCCAGTACTCAGGAGCACCTTTACCGGAACCCATACGTACTTCAGCAGGCTTTTTGGTAACCGACTTGTGCGGGAAAATCTTGATATATACTTTACCACCTCTTTTAATCGATCTGGTCATCGCAATACGCGCTGCCTCGATCTGATTAGAAGTGATCCATCCACATTCCTGTGCAACCAATCCGTATGCTCCGTAAGTAATCGTATTACCCTTGGTTGCAACGCCTTTCATTCTTCCTCTGTGAACTCTTCTGCGTTTAACGCGCTTTGGCATTAACATGGCTTTCGTTCCTCCTTTCCGTGTGCTTATGCTTCAGTTGTTTCTGCAACTTCTACAGCTTCAACTTGTTCTTCAACTTGCGGCTTTGCTTCAACCTTCGGAGTCTTTCTTACTCTTGGATTTACAGCCTTCGGTGCTTCCGGACGATCGTTTCTGTCCCGTCTGTCCCGTCTTTCGCCGTTGTTTCTTCTTTCGCGTCTTTCGCCGTCTTTCTTAGGTCTTCTTTCTCTCTTTTCGCGCTTTTCTTCAGGAACTGCGCTCTTGAGGCCCTTGTCAAGAATTTCGCCGTGGTTGATCCAAACCTTAACGCCGATCTTACCGTAAGTAGTGTCGGCTTCTGCGAATCCGTAGTCGATGTCTGCTCTCAAAGTGTGAAGCGGAACGTTGCCTTCGCTGTATTTTTCGCTTCTTGCGATTTCAGCGCCGCCCAGTCTGCCGGAGCAAAGCACCTTGATACCCTTGGAACCTGCTTTCATGGTTCTGCCGATCGCCTGCTTCATGGCTCTTCTGAAAGATACACGTCTTTCCAGTGCCTGAGCGATGCTTTCTGCGGTAAGCTGCGCGTCAAGTTCTGCTCTTCTTACTTCTTCGATAGAAATTTCTACCTCTTTACCGGTCATCTTCTTGATGTCCTTCTTGAGAACTTCGATGCCATCTCCGGATCTTCCGATCACCATGCCCGGCTTAGCCGTAAGAACGATGACTCTGATTTTATTTTCTGCTGCTCTTTCAATAAGAACCTTTGAAACTCCGGCAACATATAATTTTTTCTTTACATATTCTCTTACTTTGTTGTCTTCTATAAGGTAGTCTGCAAAGTTAGCTTTATCTGCATACCATTTGGAATCCCAGTCTTTTATAACGCCCACTCTCAAACCATGTGGACTAACTTTCTGACCCATTCGTGAACCTCCTATTCTTTCTCTCTAAGAGTCACGCCTACATGGCTTGATCTCTTTAAGATGATTGATGCTCTGCCCTGTGAACCGGCTCTCCATCTCTTCATGGTCGGGCCCTGGTTAGCATATACTTCTGCAACATATAAGTTGTCCGGATTCATGTCGAAATTGTTTTCAGCGTTTGCTGCTGCTGATTTAACAACTTTTTCTACGATTTCTGAACCTTTGCCAGGTGTGAACTTTAAGATGTTCAATGCCTCGTTTAAGTCCTTGCCTCTTACCAAATCAGTAATCGGTTTCAGCTTGATCGGAGACATTCTAACATATTTAGAAACTGCTTTTGCTTCCATTTCTCATTATCTCCTTTCTTATTTCTTTACCTTTGATGACTTGTCGGCAGCGTGACCTCTGTAGTTTCTTGTAGGAGCAAATTCTCCAAGTCTGTGTCCTACCATGTCTTCTGTGATGTATACAGGAACATGTTTTTTACCGTCGTGCACTGCGATAGTGTGTCCCACCATCTGCGGGAATATTGTGGATGGTCTTGACCATGTCTTGATAACTTTCTTATCGTTAGCTGCGTTGAGTTCTTCGATAGCCTTGAGCAGCTTAGCGTTTACGAAAGGACCTTTTTTCAGTGATCTACTCATTATCCTTGCTCCTTCCTATTATTTTTCATTTCTTCTCTTTACGATATATTTATTTGAAGGTTTGTTCTTCTTTCTCGTCTTGTATCCGAGAGCAGGTTTACCCCAAGGAGTAACCGGGCTCTTACGGCCGACAGGGGCTCTTCCTTCACCACCGCCATGTGGGTGATCGTTAGGGTTCATTACGGAACCTCTTACGGTAGGTCTTACGCCCATATGTCTTTTACGGCCTGCCTTACCGATCTGGATGTTGGAGTGGTCGCCGTTGCCAACTTCTCCGATGGTAGCTCTGCATCTCATGCTGATTTTTCTAACTTCGCCGGAAGGAAGTCTTACCTGTGCGTAATCTCCTTCCTTTGCCATGAGCTGTGCGCCGTTTCCTGCGGACCTTGCAAGCTGTCCGCCCTTGCCAGGCTTAAGTTCAACATTGTGGATGATCGTACCGACCGGAATGTTTGCGATCGGAAGTGCGTTACCGATAACGATGTCGGCTTCCGGACCGGATACAACCTGCTGTCCAACGGTAAGTCCCTTTGGAGCGAGGATGTATTTCTTTTCGCCGTCCGCATAAACAAGGAGTGCGATGTTTGCGCTTCTGTTAGGGTCGTATTCGATGGTCTTTACTGTTGCCGGAATATCGTCTTTTGTTCTCTTGAAGTCGATGATTCTGTATTTTGGTCTTGTGCCGCCGCCCTGATGTCTAACAGTGATTTTACCTCTGTTGTTTCTTCCTGCGTGCTTTTTGAGCGTTACAGTCAAGGACTTTTCAGGCGTTGAGGTTGTGATCTCTTCAAATGTGGAAACTGTCATACCTCTAAGACCAGGAGTAGTTGGATTATATTTTCTAATTCCCATTTTTTACATACCTCCTATATTATAGTCCTTGGAAGAATTCGATTTCCTTACTGTCAGCAGTAAGTGTTACGATTGCTTTTTTGTAAGCAGCGGTTTTGCCCACGCTTCTTCCCATTCTTTTTACTTTACCGTCATAGTTCATAATGTTTACTTTTGATACTTCAACACCGAAGATTTCTTCAACAGCTCTCTTAACCTGAGTTTTGTTTGCGTCTGTTGCTACTTTGAAAGTGTACTTCTTGTCTACGGCTACATCCATAGACTGTTCCGAAATAACAGGTGTCAAAATGATGTCATATGCTGTTTTCATTAGATGTACACCTCCTCGATTTTCTTAACTGCTTCCTGTGTTACGATGAAGCTCTCGTGGTTTACGATTTCGTAAACATTCATTGTTCCTACGAGAGCTGTTCTTACTCCCGGAATGTTGGCTGCGGATCTTACTACATTTTCATCCTTTTCAGCCATGATGATCAGAGCTTTTCTTCCTGCTTTGACATTTTCCAGCACCTTGATCATTTCTTTGGTCTTCGGTGCTTCAAATTTAAGTTCATCCAGTACGATGATTTCCTTTTCCAATACCTTTGAGGAAAGTGCAGACTTCATTGCGAGTCTTCTTAATTTCTTAGGTAATGTATATCTGTAGTCGCGAGGCTTCGGTGCGAATACAACGCCGCCGCCGATCTGTGACGGGTCTGTTGAGCTACCTTGTCTGTGACGACCTGTTCCTTTTTGTCTGAAAGGCTTTCTACCGCCTCCTCTGACTTCGCCTCTTGTCTTAGCTGACTGAGTGCCTTGTCTTTGGTTAGCTAAGTAGTTCTTTACTACTGCGTGAACAGCGTTTTCGTTTGGAGTGATTCCGAAAATCTCGTCCTTTAATTCGATGGTTCCGGCTTCGGCTCCTGCCATGTTGAGCATTGTTACTTTTGCCATTTGTGCTTCCTCCTTTCCAAAAGTCTGTTATTTGTCCTGACCTTTTACTGCGTACTGAACGCGAACCAGTCCGCCTTTGTTTCCCGGTACTGCGCCCTTAACCAGCATAAGGTTTCTCTCTTCGATAACTTTTACTAAAACCACATTCTGAACGGTAACGGTATCTCTGCCCATTCTTCCCGGGCCTGCGTTGCCCTTGAATACTCTCGAAGGGTAGGTACCTGCGGCAAGTGCGCCTGCAAGTCTCTTGTGCTTGGAGCCGTGGCTCATAGGGCCTCTGTGGTGTCCGTGTCTTTTGATGTTGCCCTGAGTTCCTTTACCTTTGGAAGTGCCTGTGATGTCCAGCTTCTTGCCGACTTCAAAATCAGCAACCGTGATCACCTGTCCTACCTCGTAGCTTTCGCCCTCTTCGATTCTAAATTCGGCTAAATGCTTCTTCGGAGCAACCCCGGCCTTCTCAAAATGTCCTGTCAAAGGTTTGTTAACTCTCTGGGGTTTCTGGTCTTCAAAACCAACTTGTACTGCGTTGTAACCGTCTGTTTCAACAGTCTTTACCTGAGTTACAACTTCCGGGCCTGCTTCGATGACTGTTACCGGAATCACGATTCCTTCTTCATCGAAAATCTGGGTCATGCCCATCTTTTTTCCTAAGATTGTCTTCATATTTTTTCTCCTTGTCTTAACATTGGAACCGCGTCGTCGCGAGGCTGCGCTGTTTTTCCGTGCCGCATCTTGCACGCTCATGCGCTCCGCTGCTTCTCCTTTCCCAAAAAGCTTTGCTTTTCGGTGCCCCACAGGTTGGGCCCGGGGATTGGCGGCTGTCCTTCCTGCGCGCCGGGTTCATACTAAGGGAAGGTCCCTTTTAACTTATAGGTTCGATTTCAAACGCTTTGTGGATTAGAGTTTGATTTCGATGTCAACGCCTGCCGGCAGGTCAAGCTTAGTTAAAGCGTCGGTTGTCTTCAGCGTTGCGTTTGTGATGTCGATAAGTCTTTTGTGAGTTCTCTGTTCAAACTGCTCTCTGCTGTCTTTGTATTTGTGAACAGCTCTCAAGATAGTTACGACTTCCTTTTCTGTAGGCAGCGGAATCGGGCCTGAAACATCTGCGCCTGTCTTTTTCGCTGTTTCAACGATCTTAGCGGCAGACTGGTCTAATAACGCATGGTCATAAGCCTTCAGCTTAATTCTGATTTTTTGTAATTCGCTCATTGTTTTCCTCCTGAAATAAATTTTTGTACTGTTTACGCTATGCTTGTACAAGGGGTTCAAATGCCTTGATTTCAATGCGTGCAGCCGTTCTTGCTTATTCGTACACGCGCCCGTGCGTTTCCTACAGTTACGCACAAAGCAAAAATCAGGCGAATCCCTTCGCCCCCATCTTGTGGGGACAATTCTCCACGGAAATTACCTGATAGCTCAGCAACTTCCCGTTTCATCGCCTTAAGCAAGCCTTTTTAGTATATATCATCTTGTCAAATTTGGCAAGAGTTTTTTGAAAAAATTTTCGCAGAATTTTAAACTTTTTTTAGAGGTGTTTTTTAGGTTTTTCAAGGCTTCGACGGGTCGTTTTTCTTACACGCACATTGGCGTTTTGTTTTTTGAGAAATCAATAGGCGCACCCTTTTGGATGCGCCTATTATGAAAACGATTTTTGGTTTCTTTTTTTGTGTCGCTTATCTAAAGCCCGGTCTTATGCCGCCTTTTTCGCCACAATGCCTGACCAGTGTCCGTAGTATGCCTTGCCGCCGATGGTCTTGACCGCTCTTACCTTAAAGTAATAGGTCTTGCCCTTTGTGAGCTTCTTTGCGGTGTAGGTGGTCTTGCTCGTGGTGATGACTTTCTTGAAGCCCTTGGTAGATTTCGTTGACTTGTAAACCTGATATTTAACGCTGTCGGAAGGGCAGGTGTTCCAGGAAAGTTTTACGGCTTTTTTCTTCGACTTTGCGCTTACCTTGCACTCATATTCTGCAACTGCCAGTTTTTCGCTGAGCTCCGTCAGAAGATCGTTTGACAAAATCTTGATTCTTCCCTGGATCCTTTCATATTGGTCGCCTACGATGCCTCCCAGATTATCCTGGATATAGTTAATCAAAGCCTGGTTGTCGAGTATAACCTCGTCCTGAAGAACCTTGCTTTCCTTGAACATCACATAGCCGTCTCCGCCACTAGCCAGCAGATAACTGTTGGAAGCGAGGCTATATGTCTTATCAAGCTGCAAATCCTCTCCGCCAACCTTTACATCGCTTACCCTGTATGCTCCTGCTACCTTTACGAATTCTCCTTTTTCGTTGACCTCGACAGAGGACTCAATCATAGAATTGATGGTATAGGTTATGCCGGAAACCTGCAGGAATCCGCCATTCTCGCCCGCTCCCACATCCTTTGAGCCTAATTCGAGCGCGTCCAAAATCTGCTGTCCCGTAGCCTCGACCACGCTAATCATATTGCCGAATGGGTGTACTGCGATGATCTGTCCGTATGTAATATCGCCCTTTGGAATGCTAACCCTGATTCCTCCGCCATTTGCAAATGCGATGTCGGCACCCGTTATGGCTCTATATGCGTCTGCGCACAGATCGCCCAGGTTTGTCTCCCCATATCTTACGATGCGGTTGCCGTCTGCGTCTGTGGCCACAAGGTCAACCTTTGAGGTTGCGACTACTTTATTTTCAAGATCTGCATATTTTGCCTTGATGCTATCTATAAATTTTGTTGTCTCGCTGTCCTTATCCTTTGCCGCGTCCCCTGTTATATATTCGGCGGAAATCGCTCCGTTTTCGGCAATGACGATCTTGCCGATGTTTTCAAGCTTCGTTCCCGTTGCCACCATCTGGATGCTCTTACCGTCTTTGTTCTTAACGCTCTTTACCAGGGTGTTGTGAGCGTGTCCGTCCAGCAAAACATCGATTCCGCTTGTATTCTTAATTACATCCATGGAAGTCCACGGAGCGCTTGCCTCATCATCGCCCAGGTGCGCAACCGCAACCACATAATCCGCTCCGGCTTTTTTCGCAGAGTCTACTGCGGTCTGAACAGCTTTGTAGAGCTTTTCGCCTGTGGTGTCGTTACAGAAGTCGTAGATGTAATTGCCATCCTTATCCTGGAAATTGGTCGGTCTTGATGCCGTCAAGGTTTCCGGCGTGCTGATTCCCACGAAAGCCACCTTCTTGTCCCCGAAGGTCATAATCTTGTATGGATCAAAAACAGTCTTGCCATTTTTGACAAAGTTTGCGGAAACATAGGTCGCTTTCATCTTCTTAGCAATCACATTAAGGAACTGATCCATGCCGTAGTCAAATTCATGGTTGCCCGGAACCGCAACATCGTATCCTACCTCATTCATGATGTCAACGATGTATTCTCCCTTTGACAGGGTTCCGATGGTGTCGCCCTGGATCGCATCTCCGGCATCCACGAGAGCAACATAGTTATACTTGTCCTCCATGGCTTTTTTGTAAGCCGCAAGTCCTGCGTATCCGATATTTTGATCGATTCCGCAGTGCACATCGCTGGTTCCCAGAATGACGATGTCACCGGACTTTGCAGCAGTGGTTGCGTTCGCCGTCGTTGTGGTGCTTGTTGCGGTTTCGTCTGCAAAACCCATTGCCGGCATCATTGCAAATGCAACGAGCAAAGCAAGTGCCAGCGCCAATACTTTCCTGTTTTTCATTTTACTTCTCCTTTTTCTTTGCTTCTTTGGCTTTAAGAAATTTTCCGGTAGGAAATGTTTGACCAGTCGGTGTAGTAATATTTCCCGCCCAGATATTTATACCCACGGACTTTGTAATAATAGGTTTTCCCCTTTGTAAGTCCGGAAGTATTCGTGAATGTCTGCTTGCTTGTTGTAAAGCACTTCTTGTAGCCGCTGTTTCTCTTTTGAGATTTATAAATTTGATACTTCAAATCGTCGATTTCTTCCGAGAGAGTCCAGCTCAGCTTTACCTTTCGGGCAGTTCCGCTCTTTTTAAGGACGGAGCTTGCCTTGATTGTAACGGACTTCACGGCAATGATCTGTTTTTGAAGCTCGATTTTTTCTCTCAAAGCCGCCATTTCCTGGGAGTAGTTTTTAATTTTCTCCGTTACGCCGGCTTCGATTTCCGCATCAATCTGGCTCTGTCTTGCCAGTTTTATATAGTCGATCCTTCCGGCTTTGTCCTCATAGACTTCCGAAATTTTGCCTTTCAGGTTTTTCGTTATGTATTGATACAGCGCTTGATTGTCCGTGGTGATGTTGCTGACTTTTTTGCTCACATCGTCAAACATGGTGTAGCCTGTGGCTCCCGTGAGGAAAGCCTCCGTAGCGGCAACGGTGTAGTCCCCCATCAGATCAAGTTCCTTGCCTCCTACCATTACATTGGTTACCCGATATTCTTTTTTGACTCCGGTAAAATTTCCTTTGCTGTCAACCGTCACAGAGGATTTAACCGTTTCCTGAATGTCAAAGCTGATTCCCGACACCTGAAGGAAGCCCTCGTTGTTGGACGGGAAAAGTCTTGCCGCCATTTCGAGAGCGTCGAGGATTTCTCCGCCGGATACCGTAAACATACTGATGTTTTCGTTTGCCGGCATTACCTTTTCAATATCCCCGTAGCTTATATCTCCTGCCTCAATCTCCCCCTCTATCTCAGATGCCTCCACAAAGGCGATATCCGCTCCCGTAACCGCCCTGTATGCGTCGGCGCAAAGGTCACCGAGGTTTGTTTCCGAGCGCCCCACCGTTCTTACGCCGTCCGAGTCTGCCGATTTCAGTTTGACTTCGGATGTGGCAACGGTTTCCTTAAGGCTATCGCTGTATTTCTGTTTGAGGCTTTCAATTGCATTGGTCGTCTTGATATATCTGTATGCATAGTTGCTCACAAGTTGTGAGGATATATTTTTGCCCGGAGTGATCGTAAGAACGCCTATATTTTTCAGGCCGGAACCCGCAGATGTTATGAGCACGGTGTTTCCGTCCTTGTCCTTGACCCGCTGCCCCACTATGGAGGAGTGGGAATTTCCTGCGATAAAGGCGTTGATCCCCGTGGTGTTTGCAACGACGCTTTTCGGCGTATAAGCCGAGTCGCCTTGGGAATCAAGGTGTCCTATTGCAATGACATAGTCTGCGCCGTCCTTTTTCGCCATATCCACAGCGTACTGGACAATGCTGTAAAGATATTTGCCCTCGCCGCCGTATATGAAATTATATTTGCAGGAACCGTCGCTTTCAGTAAAGTTTGCCGTGGATTTATTTATGGTCGCCGGGTCGCTTATCCCCACATAAGCCACCTTGGTGTCACCATATGTTACAATTTCATATGGTTTAAAGACGGTTTCCCATGTTTCGATATTTGTAAAGTTGCAGCTGACATACTTAAAGTTTGCCATAGGCACCAGCTCGTCGATCAGCGTGTTTACGCCGAAATCGAAGTCATGTACCCCCGGAACCGCAATTCCGTATCCGACTTCGTTCATGGCTTCAACCGAAAATTTTCCCTTTGATGCGTTTGCGATGGCAGTGCCCGAAAGAGCGTCGCCGGCATCAACAATTTCCAGATACTTGCTTTTTGCTTGCTTCTCGTTTGCGTAGGCTCTGAGTCCCGCCAGCGTAATATTGCTGTCTATCCCGCCGTGCATATCCCCCGTATAAAGGATGACAATGTCATTTGACCCGTCCTCTGCCGCATATGCGGACATCGGCATCATTGTCACCACAAGACACAGCGCGAGCAAAAGACTCATCATTGCTTTTTTCTTAATCATTCCCCTTCTCCTTGTTTCTCTCATCAAAATACTCTAAATATTCTTTCTATCCTTCATGTTTGCCGCGATTTCCGCTCCGATGCGGGCGTTGTTCAGCACAAGTTTAATGTTTGCTTCAAGGCTGCTCCCCTCGGTAAGATCCTTGACCTTGCTGAGAAGGAACGGTGTTATTCTCTTGCCTTTTATTCCCTGTTTTTCGCACTCTTCAAGAGCCTTTTTAATTACTCCGTCCATTTTTTCATATGGGATTTCGTCTTCCGCCGGCACAGGGCACGCAACCAGCATCCCGCCTCTGAGCCCGAGAGCCTCCTTTGCACGGATCATCTCCGCTATGTCCTTTGCATCATCGATTCTGCATTCTGCAGGGAATCCGCTGTTTCTGCTGTAAAATGCCGGAAACTCATCGGCTCCGAAGGTAACAACGGGAACTCCCGCGGTTTCCAGATATTCCAGCGTGGCGCCGA
>CAVJCN010000004.1:0-20663 GCA_963647945.1 Absicoccus sp.
GAATTTCAATGTTAAAATTGTTCGCGGAACGGTCATAGAACCCCGCACCTACGCGGCACATTCGTCAAAAAACGGTTGATGCGCCTGACTTTTAGTCAAACGCATCAACCGTTTAATTAATATGGAGGCGACACCCAGATTTGAACTGGGGAATAAAGGTTTTGCAGACCTCTGCCTTACCACTTGGCTATGTCGCCATCAATATTTGATGTTGAAATATAAAGTTAAAAATGGTGACCCATCCGCGATTCGAACGCGGGACACCTTGATTAAAAGTCAAGTGCTCTACCGACTGAGCTAATGGGTCAAATGGCTAGGGCGACAGGATTCGAACCTGTGGATGACGGAGTCAGAGTCCGTTGCCTTACCGCTTGGCGACGCCCCAATGAATCATATTAACTTTATATGGGGTGGATGGTGGGATTCGAACCCACGTATGCAGGAGCCACAACCCTGAGTCTTAACCACTTGACGACACCCACCATGATTATTTGCAGTGTTGTACTGCTGCTTTTTTAAAATGGCGACCCGGAACGGGCTCGAACCGTCGACCTCCAGCGTGACAGGCTGGCATTCTAACCAACTGAACTACCAGGCCGCATAATAATCGCTTGCGGCTCTTACGAGCCACAAGCTTTGTGGTGGGAGTTACAGGGCTCGAACCTGTGACCCTCTGCTTGTAAGGCAGATGCTCTCCCAGCTGAGCTAAACTCCCAAACTCTTAAAATGGTAGCGGCGAGTGGAGTCGAACCACCGACCTTCCGGGTATGAACCGGACGCTCTAGCCAACTAAGCTACACCGCCACATTGAATCCGTGTTTCATCCGAATCACTGACTGCAAGAGTTATATTACCAAAATCTCAGCTGATTGTCAATGTTTTTTTGAATTTTTCTTCAGCAATTTTTCTTTTTTTCTTATTTTTCTTAGCAGCAATTTTTCTGCAATTTTTCTGCAAAAAAGGATTTTCTTGAACAGCAGCTTGATAATGCGGTGTTTGGGTATATACATTTATATATCCTAAATCTAACAGAGGAGCTGATACTATGTATATAGACGGAAAAGACAGAGATTACAAAATTTGCGTTTGCAAGAACAAAACCCTCGGCGAGGTGGAAGATATTATTCGCGGGCAGCATATCACGGATCTGAAAACCCTTTGCGAAACCGCAGACATAGGTAACAAATGCGGTGCCTGCCGGGAAATGCTGGAGGAGCTGCTCGTAAAGGTTAACACTCCGTCAGCTTAAAGGCAAAAAGGCGGTACCCTCTCCGATTCATTCCTCTTTGGAGGGAGCCATGAAGGGTGCCGCCAATTATTATACTAATTCTTAATTTCCTCGATTAGTCCCATCTGTAATCTTTATCGTAGTCGTAAATCTTTCCGGTGCGGGCATTTATCTCAAATTCGTACTCATAATCCCCCGCATAGAACTCGATGTCATAAATTCGTACTCCGTCGTCGTAGTCAAGGTTTGCTTTTACAAACTCTGCATTTGCTGCGCTGACTCCTGCCTTATTAAGGGCGATTTGCTTTGCCTTGGCTTTTCCGATATATCCGGAGGAAGATACTGTACCGGCGCTCGTTGTCTTTACCTTGATGTCCTCAAAATCACCGTAATACTTGTATCCCAATGCTTCGTTCACGGCACGAACCTTGAATTTGTAATAGGTTCCCGAGGAAAGGCCCGTCGCCCTATAGCTTGTTTTTGTGGTGGTTATAAGCCTTTTCCAGCTTCCGGTGTTTGAATTGTATCGGTATACCTGATACTTGTCTGCCCTGTTCACCTTGTTCCAGCTAAGAGTAACTGCGGTTTTGGTTTTCGAGGAAACCCGAAGTTCATCTACTTCCTCCGGAGAAGTTGCGGTGGTAAACACCTTTGAAAATTCTCCTGCCTGAATGTCTTTAATTGCCCTCACCTTGAATTTATAGATGCTTGCGGATAACAAATCCTCTATTTCCGCATGGGTGTTCTGAGTTTTTTCTGCCAAAATCCATTCTCCCGATGAGGAGAGGCGATATACTTCGTAGCCCGTAGCTCCTTCAACGGAATCCCAAGCCAAAGTAAGCTCGTCGTCATCCCTTGCAACGGTCTGTAATCCCGTAGGTGCGACGATTGCTGTTGTTGCGGCTTGCGTTGTTACCTCTGCCGAGGCAAGCTCCGCAGGAAAAGCCGTGGTAAAAAGGAATGTCAGCATAACTGCCAGAGCCAAGACTTTCAAATTTGTTTTGTTTTTACATAAAGTTTTTTTCATAATGGTAAGCCCCCTTTTTAGTTTTTTTGTTTGTTATTCTTTATCTTATGGCTCAATAATACAGTGGGAAGATTAAAAGTAAATTAAAACATCGGGAATTTTATTTTATTTTCCGAAAGAAAAATTTCTGTGCAAAAAACTTTTACGCAAACACTGTGCAAAAAACTTTTATCAAAAATTTAAAAAAAAAATTCACAGGCAATGACAAGAGGCCTGTTTTTATGTATAATGGACTTGTTGCGCAGCGCCGCAATAAAAACTATAGATATTAACAGCTATAAGACTAAAGGAGATTACTTATGCATTCACCCGGAAAAGTTGCATTTTCTATATTCGGCTTGGATGTTGCGTGGTACGGGATCCTGATCGGCTTCGGATTCCTGCTGGCGACATACATTTCCTACAGACGCGCACCGAAGCACGGAATTGAGCCGGACTTCATCCTCGACCTGATTTTGTGGATGATTCCTTCGGCGATAGTCGGTGCCAGAGCCTACTATGTTATTTTCCAGTGGGACTCCTATGCCGGAGATTGGGCAAAAATTTTAGATGTACGGGGAGGAGGCCTGGCGGTTCACGGAGGACTTATCCTCTGCTTTTTCGTGGGCTATTTCGTCTGCAAACACTACAAGCAAAGTTTTGTACGCACCACCGACCTTGTGGCGGTGGCCATTCCCCTTGCCCAGTCCATAGGCCGCTGGGGAAACTTTTTCAACGAGGAGGCTCACGGCGGAGTGACAGAGCTTCCCTGGGCGCAGATAATCGACGGCGCAGGGTACCACCCTACCTTCCTCTACGAATCCATCTGGTGCTTCTGCCTGTTTTGGTTCCTGCTGTGGTTTGACGACCGCAAACGCAGCTTTGACGGTCAAATTATTTCATTATATATGATGCTGTACTCCCTGGAGCGTTTCTTCGTTGAAGGGCTGAGAACCGACAGTCTTATGATCGGGCCCCTCAGACAGGCGCAGCTTCTCAGTCTTTGCCTTATTGCCCTGGGCGGAATTTTGTATTTTGTTCTCAAAAAGAAATCCGCTCAAAAGAGCCTATGAAGCTCCCTAAAATAAATATGAAATAAGTCTTTTTTTCGCAAAATGTGTATTGACAGTGTACTATGCGTTGTGGTACACTTGGGTTGCAAAAGGGATTTATTTATAAATATTGCAAGAAAGGAGTTTCGTGTATGTTTCAGCTTGACTTGAAAAGCCGAAAATCCATCTACGAGCAAGTGATTGACAATCTTAAAGAGCTCATAATGACCCGGGCACTGGCTACAGACGAAAAGCTGCCCTCGGTCCGAGAGCTTTCAAAGACTATAACGGTCAATCCGAACACCGTCCAAAAGGCATATCGAGAGCTTGAGAGGCAAGGATATGTTTACACCACAAACGGAGTGGGGACCTTTGTGGCAGACATCGACGGCGTTCGTCCGGATATGAAAGCACTGGAACTTGCAAAAGCCAAGTTTGACGACGCTTTCCGTCAGCTACTCTTCTTGGGGCTTAGTTTTGAAGAGGCAAAGAACATGGCTTTGGGTATTATAGATGAAAGGAGGCCGGCAAATGATTAAACTTCAAAATGTCACAAAGCGCTTCGGGGATTATATTGCGCTGGATGACTTTAGCCTGACGGTGCCGAAGGGTTCGGTTTACGGACTGATGGGACTTAACGGCGCAGGGAAGACCACCATCATCAAGCACCTTGCGGGGTATCTGGTGCAGGATGAGGGACTGGTTACCATAGCGGGTGAAGAAGTTCTCAGCAACGAAAATGTCAAGAGAAAAACCGCGATCATTCCCGACGAGCTTTTCTTTTTCAGAGGATATTCGCTTAACGAAATGGGAAAATATTATAAGCGTATCTATCCGAACTGGAATGAAGAGCGATTTTGGGAAATGATACATGATTTTGGACTGAATGCGAAGGCAAACCTTGCGAAATTTTCAAAGGGGATGAAAAAGCAAGCGGCGTTTTGCCTTTCCATGGCTACCATGCCCGATTATCTCATACTGGACGAACCGGTTGACGGGCTGGATCCTATCGTGCGTCACAAACTCAGACGCTATGTTATGGACGATGTTGCCGACAGACAGTTGACGGTGCTGGTTTCCTCCCACAATGCAAAGGAAATGGAGGACATCTGCGACTACATCGGTATCATCGCAGGTGGCAAGATGGTTTTCGAGGGTAACCTTTTGGAGCTGATGCCAACCTCCATCGAGGAAATATTTATTGAAAAACTGGGAGGTGAAGGACATGAAAAATAAAAACCTGTTTGCCCTTTCACCTGCCCTTATAATAGAAAACTTCAAAATGTACTGGTACATTCCGGCCCTTTCGCTGGTGCTGTACTTTTTCGGCGGGATTTTTCCGATTATCGTCAATTACGATGACCTATATAAGATCAGCTACACGATTTCAAACAATTTTCAAAATCTCAGCTGGGTATTTGTGCCGCTGCTTATCTTTGTGCCGCTGGTGGCTGCCTGCGTGATGATGAGCTTTTTCCACAAGGGAAATCGAGCATTCGCCCTGCACGCCCAGCCTTACAGCAAATCGCGGCTTTTTAATTCCCAGATTTTCACCGGCTGGCTGATGTGCGTGCTTCCGCTCATTGTTATGAGCCTTCTTTATCTTTTGCTGATGAAAGAGGTCACGCCGGATGCAAGTTCTTCCTTGTATAAAGTAAGCGATTACAGTCTTGCCGCAGAAAATGTCTATACAGCGGGTGCCGTCCTTGGCTGGCTGGGAGACTCCCTTGTAATTGTGACATTTTTCTATGGAATGTTCGTATTCGCAGGCTCGCTGGTGGGAACCGGCGTTATGCAGCTTTTGATTTCCGGCGTGTTCTTTATAATCGTGCCGGCAATGATTTTCATTATAAATACGTTCTGCGAAACCTTCCTGCTGGGATATGTGGGCATGAGCGATTTTATGGAATCTTTGATGCTGGAGGCAAACCCGATTTTCAGAATCATCTCGGGCTGGGGAGATAGCCCGGGGCTTGCACTGGAAATGAAGTATCTGGCGGCGGCGGTCATCATGCTTTGCCTGGCTCGGTTTGCTTATGGCAAGGCGAAGCTGGAAAAGGTGGGAGATTCCATGATTTTCAGGGCTACGGAGGAAATCCTCACCTACCTGGTAACTTTCATCGGCATGACTACCTTCGGCGCGATTCTTTACGGCATTACGAACGACAAGCGGTCTATGCTGATTTTGGGAATGGTGGTTGGCGGTCTTGTGACCTTCCTCATCGTAAAAATCGTTATCGCAAGATCCATCAAGGTTTTCAATAAGAAAAATCTTGCTTCGCTGTGCATTTATATCGTGATTGCGGCGGTGTTTACAGGCTTTACGGTCCTTGACCTAGGTGGGTTTTCGAAAAGGCTGCCGGATGAAAACAAGATTCAGTCGGTATCCCTGAGTAATTCGACCCTTTGGTACGCCTCATCTCCAACCTATATGTACGGCGGCAACGGCTATAGCCTTGGGCAGAACCCTGTATTATCAACAGACCCGGAGGTTATCTCAGCCATGTACGAGCTTGAAAAATACATCGTGGAAAAAGACCTTTTCACCTCCCTTCAAGTCACTATCGAAGATTCGGATTCAGATGAGCCGGAGCCGATTCGGGAAAGCGTGACTTTTGAGTATAAGATGAAGAACGGTTCAAATTTCAGGCGGGGATATTATTTTAATCTGGACGAAGAAAGCAAGGAACTGATTAACAGGGTTGTCACCTCTGAGGACTGGAAAGCCTATTTTAGCGGAGCGGACAAAATCAATCTTTCGGGATTTGAGAGCGCGACCTTGGAAACTTATTCCCTGAGTGCCGATTACTACGCTGATGAGCAGGAGAAAATTTCTATCAGCCGCGAAGATGTGGAAAAGTTGGTGGCGGCAAGGGACGAGGACTTCAAAGCCGTGGACTACTACGATATGTGCGAGCTTATTGACAACCGTGACTCTCACGAACTTTTCGGCGTGTCGGTGAATGTTGTGCTGAAAACCCCTGTTTCTGACGGAAAAACAATGCGAGGAATTCGTGGGGAGCTGTCCGACACCCTTACCATCGGTTTTGACCTTATGAAAGAGGACAAAAATACCCTTGCGGTTTTGAAGGAAATCGGTGTAATATAGCAGTATGAAGAAAGAACAGTTTTACAATACAATTTTAATCGGTGCGGGTGCAGGCGGTCTTTTCTTCGGGGCCGCCTGTCCCCTTTTGGGGGAAGCTTCCGGCAAAGGTGCAGGGGAAGCTTCCGGCGCAAATTGCGGTTTTTGCTCCGGTGAAAATTCGGGAGCAATTTGCGCTGCAGGCGGCAGGCAAAGTCTGCTGATTCTGGAAAAGACAAATAAAATAGGAACGAAGCTGCTGATGAGCGGCGCTGGACAGTGCAATATTACCCACGGCGGGTCAATCAAGGATTTTTTGAGTCACTACGGCGACGCGGGGAAGCGGCTTCGTACCTTATTATATCGGCACAACAATCTGGAGCTTATGGACTTTATGCAGGAGCTTGGGGTCAGGTGCGCGGAGCGGGAGGACGGGAAGGTGTTCCCGTCCTCCCTGAGCGCCGCCGAGGTTCGGCGGGCGCTCCTGCGCCGATGCGAGCAAAACGGCGTGGAGTTCAAAACCTGCTCCGAGGTGGTGCAGGTTTTGCCCCTTTGCGGCGCAGGCTCCGCGGGGTGCTTCGAAGCGGGCAAAACCGGTAGCTTCGAAGCGGACTCTTGCGGGGCGCGCTTTCGCCTCCTGACTTCCGGGGGCGAAAGCTACACTTGCAGCAACTTAGTCGTCGCCCCGGGCGGCGCCTCCTACCCTACCACCGGCTCCGATGGGTCGTTGCTGCAAGTGTTGCGGCGTGACCTGCCGGAGCTCGGGGTCACGCCGCTGCGCCCCGCCCTGGCTCCGGTTTTCGTGGAAAACTACCCCTTCGCCGACCTTTCCGGCATAGGCTTTCACAATGTGGAGATAAAAATTTTTCCGCCGAAATCCCAAAAGTCTGCAAAGCTCGCCCACCCTTGCGGCGACTTGCTTTTGACCCACAAGAATTTTTCCGGTCCGGTGATTTTGAACAATTCCCGACAGATTTTTACCGGCTGCGGGCTTGAAATAAATTTCGTTTTCCCGTATACTGTTAGTGATATGATTTCTCAGATGAAACGAGATTTTCCGAAAAATCACAGGAAGATTTCCACCTACATCGGGGAAACCTATTTATTGCCGAAAAAATTTGTTGCGGAAGTTCTAAAGCGTGCAGGCGTCGAGGACAAGCCCGCCTCCGGACTCAGCGGAAAAGAAATCACACAAGCCGCCGAGGGTTTTGCAAGGGCGCGTTTCAGCGTTTCCGGCACAGGCGGTTTCAACATTGCCATGGCAACGGCAGGAGGCGTGTCCCTTGATTCTGTTTCTCTTTCCGATATGCAAAGCAAACCATATCCCGGACTGTATTTTCTAGGGGAAGTTCTGGATATTGACGGCGATACCGGGGGCTACAATTTGCAGCTTGCCTACTCCACCGCCCAAGCCGCGGCAGAGCACATTTTCTTGGCAAAATAATCTATCAACAGGAGCATAAGATGAAGAAAAGGATTTTGAGATTTATTTCAACCGCGCTTGCCGCGGCGCTTATTATGGCGGCAGTTCCGGCGGACTTTGCCTTTGCTGCGCTTTCCGAGGTCAATAACCCGGCGCAGGTCACCACCTTTAAGTCCACCGAAAATTTTGAAAAGGAATATGTCAGAGCCTATGTCACCGACAACACGGTTCTCAAAATAAACTATAAGACACCTCTTGAAACCACACTTTTCAGGGTTTCTCTCTATCGCGTAGGCGAAAACAAGGGCGATATCGACCTGGATATTTTCGTGGACGCGGTTCAAAGCTACGCCGCAGACGGCACGACCCTCTACGGCTTCACCTACTATTTGGACATGGAGCGATTTGATGTTCCCAACGGGTATTACAACCTTTATCTGCGGCGGTGCGCCACCGCAGCAGATGCCGAAGCGAAGGATTACAAATCCAGCGGCGTCCTCTACAAGAACATGGAAATCAAGGTGACCGGCGGCAAGGTGAAAATCCTCCGCTACAAAGATGTTATCGAATACAATCAATATATCAAGGACATCGGCACCCTTTACAGCACCGACAGATATCTGGACGACACCTTGGAAGATATCCGTTTTGTGCTGCGAAATCCTGCCACAAATGTCTATGCGGAGATGACTTCAAGCAAGATTTATTACATCAAGACTGTTTCGGATCGCATAACCCAAGGAGCTACCTCGGACTATGAAAAGCTTCAGAAGATATACGAATACACCGCAAAAAATTTCTACTACGATTCGGTGGCTTTCCAGACCCATTCCTACCAATATGCGGATCCTTACGATAATATATACAATTACGAAAACGGACTCAGCAGTGCCAACAGCGTTTCCGGCCGCGTCTACACCACCTGTCAGGGCTTCTCGGCGATTTACCTTGCCCTTGCCCGGGCGCAGGATATTCCCACCCGCTTCGTCTACGGTCACAGGCTTGCCGTGCCGTCAAATGACTGGCTCACAGAGGATAATATCGATGTTCGCGACCACTGGTGGGCAGAGTCATATATAAACGGCAGATGGATTTTTGTTGACCCCACCGTGGGCACCACCAACAAATACAACAAAACCACCGATGTGTGGACTTACACGGGGCTGACGAATTACACATATTTTGATGCCTCCGATGAACAGGTTGCCACAAGCCATGTGTACATGAACATCTATCCGGATTACAGAGCCGGCAAATACATCGACGACGAGTACGAGATGAACCTTCTTCGCCAGTTCTTTGCCCAGACCATCGGAAATACTGGTCTTACCAACGGTACGAAGATGGATGCGAGCTACTCTCCTTACGATACTTCGACCTGGGGAGACGGCACAAAATCCCACTTTATGACAAATGGGCGGGGAAAAACGACCCAGATCCAGTGGAGCAACAAAGGCTTTACCGGGGCGCTGAACCTGCCGGGCTTCACAAAGATGAGCCTTTTCTCCTCCCATGGCAACAAGTACGAAACGGCAAATCTTTCGGGCTCTCCTGCCCTTAAGAGCGTTTACTTACAGGACAACAAGCTGTCAAGCGTTGACCTTACGGACTGCTACAAGCTGAGCTATGTCAGGGCCCAGAACAACCCGATGAAAACCCTTTCCATCTATGTAAACGGAACGAACAGAACCTTTACGGCGGAGGAAAACGGAACCTTCTATTTCACCCTGGACACCCGCTATACAAACAGCAGCTTTTCGCTGTACTCGAATCCCGCAATCGGCTACAAGTTAGGGGGAGTTTACAGCACCGGCACCGGAAACAGGCTTTCAACAAAGACCACATATCACTTTACTCCGAAGGCTTCCGGCTACAGAATCAGCTTCGTGCTGAATCCTGACAGCTACAAGTATTTCCTTGCACCGGGCGAGGCAAGCAGTACGAAGCTCCCTTATGTACAGGCCGCGGCAAAACGCCTAAATGAGCTGGGATATTATGACCCGTCTGCGGGTAATAGCAGCTACTTGTATTTAGGTGAAACTCAGACAAAAGCCGGGGAAGAAACCTCCTTTACCGATGCCCTTAAAGAAGCGGTGATCAAATTCCAGGTTATGCACGGTATCTCAAACACGGGAAATATAGGCAGAGAAACCTGGTCGGCTCTCTTTAATGACAGTGCAAAATCAATGGTAAGCGATGCAGAATACGCACAGGTTCTCACAGAATATCAGGCGATGATGGCCCAGCGGGAGGAAGTAACGGCGCAGATGGCACAGGTTTCGGTCAAGGCAAGCTCCACCGCAGTTAAGGGCGCAATGAAGCTCTCCTGGGAGGTTTCCTCAGAGGTTCCGGATGCCTCCGCAGTCCAAGTCGATGGCTACGAGCTTTGGAAATCCACATCAAAGGCTGACGGCTACCAGCTTCTCAGCGATCGCACAGGAACTCAGTTCAAGAACACTTCCAACCTGAAAAAAGGCACCCGCTATTACTACAAGGTGCGGGCTTACAGAGAAGTCGGCGGCCAGAAAATTTACTCGCCATGGTCAAACATAACCTATAAGATAGCGAAGTAAAGACCTTGTAAATTACAATATGCGATAGATACGGCCTCTCGATATACTGAGCGAAGTTATATCGGGAGGTTTTTTATGTCCCGCCGCGGCTTGTCATTTTCCCTGCAAAATGCTATAATAATTAGGTTATGAAGAATAAAACAAAGACCTTCGCGCTGCTTTTTCTGAGCCTTTTGCTGATTCTCGCGGCGGGGTGCGGGGAAAACAGTGACGAGCAACAATATAATACAGATATGGGAGAAGATGGCAACGGCTCCGCCGTGATCCTTTGCAGCGGTTTTTCCGAATACGACTGGACGCGGAATATTTTGGGAGATAACCCTGCCGGAATCGACCTTAGGCTCCTTAACACCAGCGGTGTGGATATGCACAGCTACCAGCCCTCTGTCCGTGACATGGTTCAAATTGCAGACTGCGACCTCCTGATTTATACCGGAGGAATTTCGGAGTTTTGGATCGATAAGGCAAAGGAGGCTTCGGACAAGGGGGATATCGCGACCCTGTCTTTGATGGAGTATTTTCAGGATCATCCGGAACTTTTCCCCCAGTATGAGCAGGAAGACCACGACCACGACCACGACCACAACCACGAGCACTCGCACGACCATGAAAATGCCGGTTCCCTCGGCTCAAATGATGAGCAGGAGCATGAAACAGACGAGCATATCTGGCTTTCCCTAAAGATGGCGCCTGTTTTCTGCGAGGAAATTGCCGAGGCGGTTTCCCGGCTTGACCCGAAAAACGCGGATTTGTATATGCAAAACCTGTCCCACTACCAAAGTCAGCTTGCCGCCCTTGACGCGGAGTTTACGGAAGTGGCAGAGAAGGCCTCCGGCGATACGCTTTTGTTTGCCGACCGCTTCCCGTTCATGTATCTTTCTCAGGATTACGGATTGCATACTCATGCGGCTTTTGACGGCTGCTCGGCGGAAACCGAGGCGAGCTTTGAAACGATTATCGACCTTGCAGAGGATTTGAACTCTGAGGGGCTTTCCCGCATCCTTATCCTCAAAAACAGCAACAGAAATCTCGCAGATACCATTATCCGCGCCGCAAAAGAAAACTCAAAAGAAAATTCCGTCAGGGATTCCGTAAAAGATTCCGGCAAGAGTTTTGAAGAACGGGAGATAAAAATATGCGAGCTTGACTCCCTGCAATCCGTAACCGCCGAGGATATCGCAGAGGGCTTTACCTATCTTGGCGCGATGAAGAAAAATAAGGAGGTCATTTCCGAATGTCTCAACTGATCGTAAAGAATTTATCCCTGGGCTATGAGGGTACTGTCGTGTCCGAGGGCATCAATTTTCAGATTAACAAAGGGGATTACCTGTGTATCGTAGGAGAAAACGGTTCGGGAAAATCCACCCTGATGAAAACCCTTCTGGGCTTGCAAAAGCCCATTGCCGGGGATATTATTTTTTCCGATGGACTTTCCCGGACTCAAATCGGCTATCTGCCCCAGCAAACTCCGGTGCAGAGGGATTTCCCCGCTTCGGTGCAGGAAATCGTCCTCTCCGGCTTTTTAGCCTCGCTGAGGGGAAAACCTTTTTACTCCCGGGCTCAAAAGCAAGCTGCCCTTGACAACATGAAAAAACTCGGCATATATGATAAACGAAATGCCTGCTATCGCAACCTTTCCGGCGGGCAGCAGCAGAGAGTGCTTCTTGCCAGAGCCCTTTGCGCCACGACCCGGATGCTCTTTCTCGATGAGCCGATTTCCGGCCTTGACCCGGCGGCTTCCGCGGAAATGTACGAAATCATCGCAGGGCTTAATCACAATGAAGATATAACCGTCATAATGGTTTCCCACGATATCGAAGCCGCCGTCAAATACGCCAGCCACATCCTTCACATGGGAAGCAGTATGCAGTTTTTCGGCAGCAAGGAAGAATACGCCCAAACCCCGCTGAAAGGCAAATTCCGCCTTTCGAGCTTCGTGGACGAGCCGATTTGCAGCCGGGGAGAAAGAATCAATATCAAACCAAGGAGGTCGGTAAGAGATGAATTTAATAAACATGATTAGCGAATATTTTTCCTACTCCTTCGTATGCTATGCTTTTATAGCCGGAATACTGGCGGCGCTGTGTTCTTCCCTCCTGGGTGTAACTCTCGTGCTTAAACGCTATTCCTTTATCGGAGATGGGCTTTCCCATGTGGCTTTCGGTGCCATGGCAGTGGCTACGGTTCTCTCCGTCAGCAATAATCTTCTCATCGTCATGCCCGTAACCGTAATCAGTGCGGTTCTGCTTCTCAAAACCGGACAGAACGCAAAAATAAAAGGCGATGCGGCGCTGGCAATGATTTCCGTAGGCTCAATGGCTTTCGGCTATCTTTTGCTAAACATTTTTTCCGCATCTGCCAATATTTCCGGTGATGTGTGCAGCACCCTTTTCGGCTCCACCTCTATTTTGACCCTGACCCAAGGGGATATCATCCTCTGCGTGTCCATGTCAATCCTGGTTATTTTGATCTTTGTACTTTTTTACAACAAAATTTTTGCGGTTACCTTTGACGAAAGTTTCGCCGTTGCCACAGGTGTAAATGCTTCATTTTATAACCTTCTGATTGCGGTTATCACGGCGGTGGTCATCGTCCTTGCCATGAATCTGGTGGGAGCGCTGCTTACTTCGGCGCTGATTATCTTTCCGGCACTTTCCGCCATGAGAATTTTCAGCACCTTCCGTCAGGTGATTATCTGCGCCGCCCTTTACGCGGTGGTGACCTCTGCCATCGGGCTTTTGATCTCCATCATGCTGTCAACCCCCGCAGGGGCGACCATTGTGGTTACGGAGCTTGTCTGCTTTGGGATTTTCGCCCTCATGGGCAAGGTTAGAACCTGCTAATCCGGCTAAAGCATTTCGGTAAAACATACCGGCTAAAACATACTTAGCTGGTCGGTTTCCGGAAGCCCCTCAAACACCCCGTGGTTTCTCAGACCTTCTACGGCTGTCTTGTTGAGTTTCGCCCGCTTTATCGCCTCTTCAATGGTGTCGTAAGGCTTGATCTCGTACTCGCTTTGGAGCGCCTTTGCCGCGTTCTCCCCTACCCCTTCGATTGCCGTAAATGGAAGCAGCACCTTTCCCTCGAAAACTCCGAATTTCGTGGCGGAGGACTTACCCAGCCGTGCGGGAGTAAATTCAAAGCCTCTGGCGTACATTTCATAAGCCACCTCGTGGATGGTGTAATCGTCCTTTTCCTTCGGTGTTGCGTTCACCCCCTTTGCATTGATTTCCTCCATCTTTGCCAAAATGGCATCCTTGCCTTTCAGAATGGTTTCCGCATCGAAGTTGGCAACCTTCGTGGTAAAATATGTAGCGTAAAACTCCTGAGGGTAATAGACCTTGTACCATGCCATACGGAAGCTCATCATGGTGTAGGCTACCGCATGGGCACGAGGGAACATATATTTTATCTTGTTGCAGGAGTCGATGTACCAGTCGGGAACGCCGTGTTCCTTCATGGTGGCAACCTGCTGTTCGTCTAAATCTTTCTTTCCCTTACGGACAATTTCCATGATCTTGAAGGCGGTTTCGTTCTCAACCCCTTTCAGAATCAAATAGTTCATAATGTCGTCACGAGTGGAAATAACCTCACGCATGGTGGCAGTCCCCGAACGGATATAGTCCTGGGCATTGTTCAGCCACACATCCGTGCCGTGGGAAAAGCCCGAAATTCTCACCAGATCGGCAAATTTATCCGGCTTCGTATCGTCAAGCATCTGCCGGGTAAAGGAAGTGCCAAATTCCGGAATCGCATAGGAGCCGTGTCTGAACTTATAGTCCGGATCCTTTATGTCCAACGCCTCGATTCCGTTAAAAATGCTGAGAACCTTCCTGTCGGTAAGGTCTATTTTCAGCGGGTCGGTACCCGTCATATCCTGAAGCTGACGAATCATAGAGGGCACATCGTGGCCCAGTATATCCAGCTTGAGAAGGTTTTCGTCTATCTTGTGATAATCAAAATGGGTCGTAACAATATCCGTGTTCACATCGTTTGCCGGATGCTGAACCGGACAAAATTCGTAGATTTCGTGGTCGTCCGGACAGATTACGATGCCACCCGGATGCTGTCCCGTGGTGCGTTTTACGCCGGTGCAGTGCTGGGTAAGCCTGTCCTTTTCGTATTTGTTCACCGGAATATTTCTCTCGTCAAAGTATTTTGCCACATAGCCGTAAGCGGTCTTTTCCGCCACGGTGCCTACGGTTCCTGCCTTGAACACATTCTTTTCGCCGAAGATAACCCCTACATATTTGTGGGCGATGGGCTGGTATTCCCCGGCAAAGTTAAGGTCGATATCCGGCTCCTTGTTTCCCTTGAACCCAAGGAAGGTAGCGAAAGGAATGGTATATCCGTCCCGTTTCATCGGAGTGCCGCAGTCCGGGCAGTCCATGGGCGGCATATCCACGCCGCAGTCGTATTTTTGCATATCCCCCCACATAATTTTTTTGCAGTTCGGGCAAAGATAGTGAGGATCCAGGGGATTTACCTCGGTAATTCCTGCCATGGTGGCGGCAAAGGATGATCCCACCGAACCTCTGGAACCAACCAGATAGCCGTCTTCCAGGGACTTATTTACAAGCATCTGGGCGCTGACATACATCACCGCATAGCCGTTGTTTATGATGGAATTAAGCTCAATATCCAGCCTGTCCTCGATTTCTTTCGGCAGAGGGTTTCCATACTGCTCATGGGCTCTTTCCATGCAGGTTTTTCGGAGGGTTTCCTCTGCTCCCTCGATTTTCGGCGGGAATTTTCCCGCAGGCACAGGGCGAATTTCCTCCTCCACAAGGCTTGCAATGTAGTTGGTATTGTCGATGACAACCTCTCTTGCCCTATCTCCCAGATAGGAAAATTCCTCCATCATCTCGTCGGTGGTTTTCATGTAAAGGCCCTCGCCGTTTTCCGCGTCGTCATAGCCCATGCCCGCCATGATGATGTTTCTGTAAATGGCATCCTCCGGCTCGGTATAGTGGGAGTCCGTGGTGGCGACCACAGGCTTTCCCAGCCTATCCCCAAGGGCGAGAATTTTTTTGTTGATTTCCCGAAGGTCATCGTCGCTTTCAACCCGCTTTCCGTCAAGGTAAAACTCGTCTTCCAGCATAAAGCGGTTATTGATTATCGGCTGTATTTCCAGATAGTCGTATCGGGATGCGATTTTTTCCTGCTCCGCCGGGCTTGCCTGTTCGGTAATATTTTGGGTATGGGTTCGCTTATTGTAGGAAACCCGCTTTACCATGGATAGGAAAACTTCCCCGTAGCTGCAAGCGGAGCCTATGATGAGGCCTTCCCTGTTCGCCTCGATAACCGACCATGGGAGTCTGGGTTTTTTGTAAAAATAATCCAAATGGGAGTAGGAAACCAGCTTATAAATGTTTTTTAAGCCTTCCTGGGTTTTCGCCAAAATTATAATATGATTCGTGGGCTTTGTTTTGTAGTCGATTTCTCCTTTTTCGTCTTTGCAGTCCGCGTCATCGAAGACATAGCCCTCCAGTCCGTAAATCACCTTGATTGGACGGCCTTTTTCCGCCTGTTTCTTTGCTTCCGCCGCGCAGTCCGGAAATGCCTGAACAACGCCGTGGTCGGTGATTGCCACCGCAGGCTGGCCCCATTTTGCCGCAAGGGAAACGATGTCCGCCGCCTCGTTGAAGCCGTCCATCTGGCTCATCTTCGAGTGAATGTGAAGCTCCACCCGCTTTCCCTCTTGCCAGGTGTCCTCCCGCCCGACAGCTCTATCCTGCTTCTCAAGGTCTTTGAACATTATGGTGTTCATGTTTTCATAGGTATCCCACTGGACTTCACCTCGGATTTTCACTGCGTCCCCGGGCTTTAGCAATTCGTTTATTTCTTGCCATTTTGCCTCGGTGACGAAAGCCTTGGCGCAGACCGTGGTTTTATTGTCTGTAATTAAAAGGGAAACCAGACGATTTCCGTTTTTAATCAGGCGCTCCGATGTTTTAAAGAGTATCCCTTCAACCACCACCGTCCCCATCTTCGGGTCGATATCCCGAAGCTCTGCGGTCTTTCCGCCGGCAATTCCTCTTCCCATAATGCGGTTTCCCTCAGCCGGAAGCTCCTTTTCTCTGCGTTTCCAGCCTCCGGCACCGCCGTTCTTTTCTCCGTAGCCGCCGAATCCGCCATTGCCGCCGCCCTTTAGAGGGAATTTAGCCGCAGAGCCGCCGCTTTCCGCTTTTTTCGCGGCTGCCTCCGCCGCCCTTGCCCTGACTTCTTCTCTATATTCCCGAGCTGTTTCCTCTATTTCTTTGCCTTCGTTTTCCCGAAAAGACTTGTACATTTCTTCAAAACGGTTCACATTGTTCTCAAAGTTGACCTCAAAGCTAAGTCCGAATCTTTCTTTCAGGATTTCGCTGAATCTCCGGGCAAGCCTGTCGTTTAGCTGCTTTGTGGCAAAATCTCCCAAAGCATAATATGTAACCTTGTTCTCCTCTACCTTGACCTCTTTCTCATCGATCATCTTTGTAATGGAAACATATTCGCCGTTTACCTCTTCGATCATGTATGGCAAAAAAAGCCTTGCAATGAGAGCCTCATCCAGCGCCATATCCTCGTATTCAAAGGCAAATTTCACCTCAGAAACCATGTCCAGCCTGCTTATGATCAGCGCTTTTATCTTTTCGTAATCTAAAAAAGGCATCACAAAATTCAGGCGCACCGGCAGTTCCAGTACACCCGTTTCCTTGTGAATCACGGCTTTTCCAAGCTCAAATCTGTATTCGGTTTTCTCTCCTCCCAGAGCTTTCCAGTCTATGCTCTCTCGGATAAGATTCTTCATATATTTGCCTCTATCATACCAATCAGTTCTTCTACGAGCCTTTCCTCCGGCACATTTTTTACGATTTCGCCCTTGGAAAAAATCAGCCCCCGGCCGTTGCCGCCGCAAATTCCGAAGTCCGCTTCCCCGGCCTCTCCCGGGCCGTTTACTGCGCAGCCCATCACCGCGACTTTGAGCTTTTTCCCGCCGGATTTTTCCAGTCTTTCCGAAATCGGTCTGAGCCTTTCTTCCACCTCTGCCGCCAGCCTTTGCAGGTCAACTTTGGTCCTTCCGCAGGTAGGGCAGGACACCAGATCGATTCCGCCGCCCCGAAGCCCTACATTTCGCAAAATTTCCTTTGCAAAAATCACTTCCTCCACCGGATCCGCCGTTAAGGATACTCTCATGGTGTCGCCGATTCCTTCAAGGAGCAGTGCGCCGATTCCTATTGCCGACTTCACCTTGCCTCTTTCGAGGGTTCCCGCCTCGGTAATTCCTATGTGAATGGGATAGTCCGTACTGGCCCTAAGAATCTTGTGAGCGTCGTAGTTAAGTTTTACATCGGAGGATTTTATGGACACCACCAGATTGTCGTAGTCAAAAGCCTCGATGAGTTTCAGGTTGTTCAGGGCACTTTCGCAAAGTCCCTCCGGGGTGACTCTGCCATACTTTTCCAGAATCGGTTTTTCCAGGGAACCGGAATTTACCCCTACGCGGATAGGAATTTGCCGCTCCTTCGCTGCTTCCACCACTGCCCGAAGCCTTTGGCTGTCCCCGATATTTCCCGGGTTTATCCTAATTTTGTCCGCCCCCGCCTTTATGGCGGCGATTGCAAGCCTGTAATCGAAATGGATGTCAGCAACGAGAGGAATTTGCCTTGAAACCCTCTTTCTGACCCGAGCGAAAACCTCTGCCGACTCCATATCCGGCACCGCGATCCTCACGATATCGCAGCCCGCCTCCCCAAGCCTTTCAATTTGCCGGGTCAGTGCTCTTTCGTCCCGTGAATCCACATTGGTCATTGATTGTATTGTAATGGGTGCGTCCCCGCCTATAAAAAGCTCTCCGCACCTTATTTTTTTCGTCTTTCTCGTATTTTCCGTCTTTTCCATTTTTTCTGTCCGTATTTAGCCGAATATTCTTTCAACATCGTTGAAAGTAACATAGATCATAAGCAGCATCAGAAGCGCCATTCCCACAAGATGAATAGTTCCCTCGACCCTTTCGCTCACCGGTTTTCCGGTAATTGCGCTGTATAGCACGAAGATGATCCTGCCCCCGTCCAGTGCCGGAAGGGGAAGCATATTTATCACCGCAAGGTTCAGACAGATCAGCGCCGTAAGGAAGCCGTAATACCAAAATCCGTATTCGCTGGTCTGGCTCACCATCTTCACCATGCCTACGGGGCCTGTGAGTTCCTCGGGACTTGCCTTCCCCGTAAAAAGCTGTCCCAGCGATGAAAACATCATCTTTGTCATTGCCCAGGTAGACTGACTGCCTGCAACAACAGCTTTAAACGGGCTGTGGCTTATCTTACAGGTAATGCCCAGAACATAGTAATTTACTGTATTTCCCTGGGAATCCACTCCCTCTGCAAGGGTGGGCTTTACATCGGCGGTATAGTCTTTGCCGCCTCGCCGGTAGCCTACCGAAATGGTTTCTTCCTCCGAAAGGGAATTCATTGCCTCGGAAACATCTGACCATTGGCTGATTTCGTAGGTTTTCTCACCGGTAGTAATGCTGACGATCTTGTCCTTTGGCATAAGGCCTGCCGCCTCTGCCCCGCTGCCCTCTGTAATTTCATCCAAGGTTGTGGTTGTAAATCCCCGTGCCCCCACAATGATGCACATGATGATAATTGCACAGATCACATTCATCAGGGAGCCTGCCGCCAGTATTATGATCTTCTGCCAAGGCTTCTTCTTGCCGAAAGCCCTGTCGTCCTCCGAATCCTCGTCTTCCCCCTCCATGGCGCAAAATCCGCCGATGGGAAAGAGCCTTATGGTGTGAAGGGTTTCCCCCTTTTGTTTTTTCCAGATCACGGGCCCCATGCCGAAAGCAAATTCGTTAACCCGGACTCCGCATTTTTTCGCCGCGATGAAATGCCCCAGCTCGTGAGGAAAAATCATCACGCAGAACAGTAAAATCGCAAGAATTGCCGTTTTCATAAAATTTCCCCCGTTAATTCTCTCGTTTCTTTGTCAATTTCCAAAATACCCTCTAAGTCTAAATTATATGTGGGTTTATGGTCGTGAAGAATGTGTTCCAGTGTATTTTGTATGTCCATAAACCGTATTTTTTTGTTAAGAAAAGCTGAAACCAGCACCTCGTTGGCAGCATTAAGCACCGCCGGATAGCTGCCCCCCGCTTCAATCGCCTCGTAGGCCAGCCCGATGCAGCGGAAAACCTCCGGATTCGGCTTTTCAAAGGTGAGGTTCTTGCCCTCGCTAAAGAAATCCAGCTCCGCATCTCCGCTTTTCAGCCGGTCGGGATAGCCCAGGGCAAGGCTGATGGGAATTTTCATGTCCGGCCGCCCCATCTGGGCGATGACCGAATTGTCCTCAAACTCCACCGCCGAATGGACGATGCTCTGGGGATGAACCAGTATCTGTATTTTCTCCGCCGGAACATCGAAAAGCCATTTTGCCTCGATCACCTCCAGCCCCTTGTTCATCATGGTGGCAGAGTCAACGGTAATCTTTTTTCCCATGCTCCAGCTCGGATGCTTCAGCGCCTGTTCCAGGGTCACCTTTTCCAGCTGCTCCTTTGTATATCCCCGAAAAGGTCCGCCGCTGGCGGTCAGAAGAATTTTCTTGACAGGACGGTTTTTGTTCCCCTCAAGGCACTGAAAAATTGCGCTGTGTTCGCTGTCCACGGGGAGAATCTTTACTCCTGCCTTTGCCGCCGCCTCCATTACCAGGGCGCCACCTGCAACAAGGGTTTCCTTGTTGGCAAGGGCGATGCCCTTGCCTGCCGCGATAGCGGCGCAGGTGGGCGCAAGACCTCTCATTCCCACAAGGGCGTTCAGCACCATATCGCAGCCCCCGGCAGCCGCTTCGATCAAGCCCCTTTCGCCCCAGGAAAATTCGGTTTTCGGGAAGATTTTTGCAAGCCTTTCCGCGTCCTCTTCCCTTTCCGTAACGGCAAAAGAGGGCTGAAACCTTTCAATCTGCTCAGCCAGCCTTTCTGTATTTTTCCCGCAGGTCAGTGCTTCTACCCTAAATCTTTCGTGATGATTTTTTATCACTTCCAGGCTCTGAGTCCCTATGGAACCGGTGCTGCCCAAAATCGTAATTTTCTTCATGGTATATCGTACGCCTTTCCTGTTAAAAAACAGCGATTGCCGGCATCGCTTCCTGGGCCTCGTTTACGAACAGGATACAGTAATAAACCATCGGCGCCGTGAAAAATACGCTGTCGAAACGGTCTAAGATCCCGCCGTGTCCCGGAATGAGATTGCCGTAGTCCTTGATTCCCATTTGGCGTTTAAATGCCGATGCCGAAAGATCCCCAAGCTGGGCCACGAT
>CAVJCN010000005.1:0-8497 GCA_963647945.1 Absicoccus sp.
CAGGACTTGAACCTGCGGCCTCCGGGTTATGAGCCCGACGAGCTACCAACTGCTCTACCCCGCGTCATCAATTATTATATTGTATGCCATTTTCTCAAAACTATGCTCGATTATCCTCGGCGATATCCCGCCCAAAACAAGATTGGTGCCGGAAACCGGGGTCGAACCGGTACGATCGGTAAGGATCGCAGGATTTTAAGTCCTGTGCGTCTGCCAATTCCGCCATTCCGGCGCAAACAATTCGAGATTTCTCGCCCTCTTGGGCTTTCCTGAAAAAAATGGCTCCGAGGGAGGGGCTCACGCTTGCTCCGCAAGCTGAATCCCGAATCTGCATGGATTCCGCAGACCGAATGCGGGAGGGACTCTCGCTTGCTCCGCAAGCTGAATCCGCTACGCCCGTGCTTACGCACGGCTCCGCGCAGAAATCTTCACCGGAGATTTCTGCCCTCTCGGGTTCTCGCCCTCTTGGGCTTTCGAAAAAAATGGCTCCGAGGGAGGGGCTCGAACCCTCGACCTTGCGGTTAACAGCCGCCTGCTCCACCATTGAGCTACCTCGGAACACTTCGGTGCCGGAAGACTTTTCATCGCCGACAACAATAAGAATTATACTCCATCGTGCCTGCGTTGTCAAGTCTTTTTAGAATTATTTTGCACCTTTTGCCTAAAAAATTCAAAAGATTTCAGAATAAAAGTTTTCGGCTAAAAACTTTCCGCAATTTCCCGTATGGTTTCAATTGCCTCCGAAATAAGCGAAGATGTGGATTTTCCGCCCACTCCGACTATTATGTTATTACATTTGTTTACCGGAAGCAGGATTTTTTTCGCGGGACTGCTGCCGATTGCCACCGCCATTTTCGGCGTGATCTCCCCCAGCAGGGAGTCGGCTATTACAATTCCGATGGGCCCCACGATGATGTCGGCATCGCGAACCGCAACCACCACAGAGTTTTCTCCCGTTGCGCCGTTATCTGCCCCGGCTTTGAGCATACTTGCGGTTGCCGATGTGTTGGTTCCCACGGCGGTGATTTCCGCGTCCGGGATCATCTTCCTGACGGCTTCCACCATCTGCTTTCCCACCATTCCCCCTTGACCGTCTACGATCAAAACATTCAGTTTAGCTTCGTTCCCGGTTGTTTTTCTTCTTTCCATAATATTCTGTCCTTTTCAATATTGTCCTTGACTACTCCGATTTTCTTCGTGTATTTCTCGACTTTTTCGGCGTTCCCTGTCTTTTCGTAAAGTTTTACCAGTTCTTCCATGCTTTCTATATTGCTCGGGGCATATTTCAAAACCTCGGTGAAGCAGGCTATCGCCTCCTCCGTTTTTTCCAGCTCCCCGTATGCGGTTCCCAGGTAGAACCAAAGAGGCCACCATGAGGCAAATTCTCCCTCTTTATATGGTGAAAGTGCCTGGATTCCCTCTTCATATCTTCCGGAAATCACCAGGTTGTAACCCTTTTCAATTTCAACGGGCTTTTCCAGGGCAGCAAGCCTTTCGGCAATTTCCTCCCGAACTTCCTTTAGGTTCTCCACATAGGCAGAATTTCCCGAAGCCGGATTATTTGCAGGGGATTTTTTTGAAGAATTTTCCAAAGTTTCATCCTTTTCAGCGGAAATTTCAGTGTCGGAGTTTGTCGAAAGAGAGCCCGCCGGCACCTCCGCCGCTTTCGGCGCGTTTTTCGCCGAGGTTTGCGGCGCGGCTTCCGTAAGCCTCATGTACTCCTCCCATGTGAGCTTTGCCTTTATATAAAGCCCCATGTTGAGATAAGCATATCCCAGGAAATAGTAGGCATCCGCAAGTTTCGGGTCTTTAAGGGTTGCAACCTCAAAAGCCTCCAGAGCCTCCGCTTTGAAACGGCCCACAAGCTCCTCCGCCTCCTCCGAGGATTCGAGGTTTTCCGCCGCAAGCCCGTAGGCATCCCTGCAGGCCCGACCGTAGCAGTAATATGCCCCCGCGTTGTCCGGCTCTATCTGCATTGCCGCCCGAAACAGGATGCAAGCATAGTCATAGGATTTCTTTGTTGCGGCTGTTTCAACCCCCTCAGCGATAAGGGCATTTGCAAACCTCACCTCAAACATTCTTTTTATATATGCAATATAGTTTTCTTTGTACTTAAATTCCGGGTCGCAGCCGATTACAAAGGCCATGCACTTAGCTATGGTGAGTGTGGAAATCTTGCCCAGTTCGTTCTTTTTAAGAGGAACAGGCACTCCTGTCAAAATATCCGCAAGCCCGGCCCTTTCAAGGTATGCATCGGAAAGCTCATCGAAAACCACCTCTTCAAGCCGCGGTCTTAAATATTGTCCTATTCTGTCTTTTTCTTCCAAATTCATCATTCTATTTCCCAACCTTTTTTCAAAAATCTCTTTAAGTTCTCCGGATTCATATTCTGCTCAGCGTCCCGCATAAGCCTTGTATGGGCTCTTTCTCCAAGCCTTGCAGACCCGGTTTCGGCGGCGGCATAATCCGCAAAGGCGTACAGGATTCGGTACTGATCATCCTTCTTGCGATCCCTGTTTTGAAATCCCCGCTCGTAATAATAGTCAGCCAGCATTTCGTAAAACCCGAAAGAACCGATGCCAAGTTCTGCAATCAGATATTCCACCGTATTTGAAAATCCGCCCCGATTATAGAAAATGTCCAGCATATTCTCTATCATCTTGAGCCGGGCAAGCTCCGCCGCGCTGATCCAATCCGTTGAAATCACCTCATAAGGGGCATGATCTCTCCTGACAATTCCGTATTTTGTCCCTTGGGCTTCGATAGGCGTACCCTTAAGCACTTTCAAAAATCCCAGCTGCAGAGCGTCTGCCTTAAGGGCATAGACCTTGTCAAAGGAGCGTTTGAATACCTCGTAACTCTCAAAGGGAAGCCCCGCTATAAGATCCACATGGATGTGAATATTACCCGGCGCCACTAGCTTTTCCGTATTAAAGAGCAGCGGATACACATTTTCCTTTCGCCCTACCGCCGCCAGGGTTTCGGGGTTTGTTGACTGGATTCCGATTTCCATCTGGAAAAGTCCCTTTCGGGCCGTTGCAAGGAGGTCAAATGTCCTTTCGTCCAGCAAATCCGCGCATATTTCAAAGTGAAAATTGGTAACACCGTTGTCGTTGTCGATCAAATACTTGAAAATCTCATATGCCCTGTCTTTATCGTAGTTAAATGTCCTGTCAATAAATTTTACCTGCATGACCTGTTTATACAGAAAATATCCCAAATCCGCCTTTACCCGGTCAAGGGCAAGGGGTCGAACCCTTTTCTCCGTAGAGGAAAGGCAATAGGTACAGCCAAAAGGACATCCTCTGGCTGACTCGTAGTAAACCACCCTGTCCTCTTCACAGTCCAGCATGGAATAGGGAAAAGGTACCAGATTAAAGTCCAAGGGCTCTATTGCGGCGTTTACAAAGATTTTTCCCTGCTGCCTGTAAATCAGCTCCGGAACGGTGTCAAAGGGCTTCTTGGGATCTCTTATCGCCTCCATAAAGCGATAAAAAGCGTACTCTCCCTCGCCGCAGATGATGAAATCCACCCAGGGATTTTCCTGCATAAATGTTGCTCCGTCAAAGCTCACCTCAGGACCTCCCAGAACGATCATCGTATCGGGGCAGGCTTTTTTAAGATCCGCCGCCAAAGTTTTGATTTGTTCCACATTCCAGATGTAGCAAGAAAAGCAAACCATATCATAGTTTGCTCTTACAAGTTCGGTGTAAATGTAATTCGGATCGTTGTTAATCGTAAATTCCCTTACGTCAAGGTCGCTGTACTCCCCCGCGGTGACGGTATACAGGTATTTGAGCGCAAGATTGGAATGTACATATTTTGAATTTAATGTGGTTAATAATACTCTCATCCGTTACTCTCATTTCGCCGAATCCCACAAAGTCATGGGCTATAACATTCGGAATCTTTCGTCTTTCAATAGTCCTCTGTCCTCCATGCACCTCTTAAGGGCAGCGATCATGGCTTCGTTATCCGCCGGCAAATTGCCTCTCAGGGACACATAGTTTGAGGCATGGTTGCTCCTGAACACGCAAGGTTTAGAGGGTTTTGCGTATTTGAGCATAAGGCAGGTTTCCGCCAGCACCTCCTCCGGCGTAAGCAGCTTAAATTTCCCCTGTCTGTAATCATCAAGAAGTGGCGCAGGGGGTTCCAGCATAAGGGTAAGCAGGCTGACATACGAGGCGTTCATCCGGCTTATCATAGTTCCGGTCTGAACAGCGTGTTCCTCCCAGAGCTCCGGCCCCGCCAGTCCGCTTATAAATGTGACCGATGCCTTTAGCCCCGCATTTTCCAGTCTGTTTACGCTTTCTATGAGTTCTTCTCTGGTTTCGCCTTTTTTTACCATATCAAGAACCTTCTGACTTCCGGATTCCGCACCCATATATACCATTTCAAGGCCATGACTGCGAAGCTCTCTAAGCTCCTCATCGCTTTTTCTCAGAACATCCGAAGCCCGTCCGTAGGTTGTTACCCTCTCGCACTCCGGAAAATTATTTTCGATATACTCAAGGATTGTGAGCAGCTTGTGGTTCGCCAGGCAAAGGGCATCGCCGTCGCAGAGGAAGATTCTCTCGACCCTGCGGTACTGTTTTCTTGCCCATGCAAGATCCTCCAATACTTCTTCCAATTTTCGCACTCTAAATTGCTTTGCCTTGAACATATTACAAAATGTGCATTTGTTGTGTGAGCAGCCTATCGTTACCTGAACGAGAAGGCTGTATGCCTCGCTGGGCGGTCTGTAAATATCTCCAATATATCTCATCAGTTCTCCTCTTTTAATTATGACGGCAGGGGGTTCGGTACCGCATATCTGCCGATTGAAGATTTGCTACATTATTTCTGCATTTCTGCGCCTATATTTTCTGCGCCTGTGTTCTTCCCTACATTCTTTCCGGTGCCTGCATTCCAAGGAGTGCCAGCCCGTTTTTGATAGTGGTCTTTGCTGCGACTACCAGCGCCAGCTTCGCAACTTTTTCTTCTTCGTTATCGCAAAGTATATGCTCGTCATGGTAGAATCTGTTAAAGCTCTGGGCAAGGTCAACGATGTGCCTTGTCACGATGGACGGCTCATACTTTTCTCCTGCCTCAACAACAACCTGCGGAAACCGGTAAATCAGCTTTGCAAGCTCATATGCGCTCGGGCTTGTAATGTACCCGGCATCAACCTTTCCGGAAGCCGCCCTTGCCGTAAGCTCCTCTCCTGCATTTCTGAGGATACTTGCGGCTCTTGCGTAGGTGTACTGCACATAGGGGCCCGTTTCTCCGTTAAAGTCAAGGACTTTCTTCCATGAGAAAACATAGTCCTTAATCCTGTTGTTGGAAAGCTCGTTGAATACCACCGCGCCGATTCCCACCTGCTTTGCGGTTTCTTCGATATTATCCGTTGCAACGCCCTTTTCCTTTATAATGTCCCGGGTTTCATCGATGGCTCTGTTCAGCACATCTTCCAGGAAAACAACTCTTCCTTGCCGGGTTGACATGGTTCCCTCTTCAAGGCTCACCAAACCGAAAGGCACATGAATGATATCCTTCGCCCATTCAAAGCCCATGAGTTCAAGGATTTTTTTGAGCTGCTGGAAGTGCAGATTCTGTTGGGAAGCCACAACATAAATGTTCTTATAAAAATCGTAGGTGTCCTTTCTGTACTTTGCGCAGGCAAGGTCACGGGTTATATAGAGGGTGGAGCCGTCGGATTTGAGAATCGGTGCCGGCGTAAGGCCGTATGGCTCCAGATCCACGATCATCGCGCCCTTGGATTCCACCAGAAGATTCTTTTTCTTAAGATCCTCCACGATGGCAGGCATCTTATCGGAGTAGAAAGACTCTCCCGCATAGGAATCGTAGCTGATACCCAGCATATCGTATACTCTTGTAAATTCCTTAAGGGATTCATCTCTAAACCACTGCCAAAGTTCAACCTCTTCCTTTTCCCCATGTTCCAGCCTTGCGAAGGTGGCTCTTGCCTCATCCTCAAGCTCCGGGTGTTTCTCCGCTTCAACATGGAATTTGGTGTAGTAGCCGAGGAGGGTCTTGATAGGCTCGTTGATTACATCCTGCTTGTTTCCCCATCGTCTGTAGGCTACGATCATCTTTCCGAACTGGGTGCCGTAGTCCCCAAGATGGTTGATGCGAGTTACATTATATCCCATGGCATCGTAGATCTTATAAAGGGAATTTCCTATTACCGTGCTTCTTATATGCCCGATATGGAAAGGCTTTGCAATGTTTGGAGATGAATATTCCACTATTACCGGCTTTCCTTCTCCCACATTCGTCTTTCCGTAGTCGTCGCCCTTTTCCAGAACATCGCAAACAACATCTTTTACCAGTTCTTCCTTGGAAATGAACATATTTACATATGCGTTTACCTGCTCCACCTTTTCAAACATTTCGTTTTCCGCAATCTGCTCTGCTATACCCTTTGCTATAAGCGGCGGTGCCTTGCGGAGTGTTTTGGCGAGTTTAAAGCAAGGGAAAGCGTAATCTCCCATCTTTGAATCCTGTGGAATTTCAATCATTTCACGAATTTCGTCGGGCTGCAAATCCTTCACCTTTTCTGCAATCAGTTTTGCAATCTCACCCTTAAAATCTACCATCTTATTTTCTCCTTTTCCGTTATTACTTCTATTCCCCGGGCCTTGAGCATGGTGGTGAAAACTCCGTTTCCCGCAACCAGCCTGCCGCTGAATGTTCCGTCATATATTTTCCCCGAACCGCAGGATGGGCTGTTTGCCTTGAGAATCGCCCCCTCTATGGGCTGATTCTTAAGGGCCGCCATCTGCATACAGGTTTTGAATGATATTTCGGCTCCCTTTAGGAAAGCCTCGGTTACATCGCTGCCCTCTTTGTCTATGATTCGACTTCCCACCTTTTCGGCAGGAGGTCTTGGGGCCTTGAGATTCCCCGCGCTTTCGGGGCAGACCACGATGTATTCATGGTTCTTGCAAAATTCGATGACTTCTTCGCATCGATTGTTTCCGCCGTTATATTTACAGTTATGCCCCAAAAGGCATCCGCTTACAATATACATTATAAATCCCTACTCTTTCAGTTTAACGATGGTAACACCGTCGCCGCCTTCATTATATGCACCTTTTCGGTAGGAAGCTACGAGTTTATGTTTTTTAAAACTTCGCCGCAGCCCCTCTTTCAGCACTCCCGTACCGTTTCCGTGTATTACGGTGACTTCTTTGAGCCCTGCCATGTAGGCATCATCGATGTACTTATCCACATTCATAAGCGCGTCCTCAAGGTTTTGTCCCTGAACATTGACGGACATGGATATGTTTTGCGCTTTCATGCGGTACATATTGGCATATCCGCGATTTTTTGTCTTTTTCTTTTTTGTTCCGTCGTTTATAAGCATGAGGTCGGCGATATTTACATTTATCTTCATGATTCCCACCTTCACCGTCAAATCGCCTTTATCGTCAGGCAAGGTGAGGACTTCGCCGTTTTGGTCGAGGGTCAGGAGTTTCACCCGATCGCCGACTTCCAGTTCCTCAGGGCGGATGGGACTTGTATTGGTCTGCCGCGCCAGTCCGTCGGCATAGCGGCTTTCGCTTTCCCTGATCTTACGCTTGCTTTTTTCCAGTCTGCCGGTTCGCTCGCCGAGGCTCTGAACCTTTGACAGCTCCTTCAGCTCTTTCTGGACTTCCGTCGCCGTCTGCTTCGCTTCCTTTATTATCGCCCTAGCTTCTTCCTTCGCCTCTTTTATGACCTTGCTTTCCCGCTTTTCCAGAGAGGACTGCCTTTCGTCGATTTCCAGTTTTTGCCTCTCTATTTCTGCCAGCAGCCTTTCCGCCGCTTCCCGTTCCTCCCGGGCCTTTTTCTTATCCTCCTCGATTGCCGAAAGCACATCCTCAAATTCAAGGTCGCCTCTTTCTATCAACCGGTTTGCTCTGTCTATAATTTCAGCGGAAAGCCCCAGTTTTTTTGAAATCTCAAAGGCGTTTGATTTTCCCGGAACACCTATGGAAAGCCGGTAGGTTGGGCTAAGGGTTTCCACATCAAATTCCATGGAAGCGTTTTCCACTCCCGCAGTTGCAAGGGCATATTTTTTAAGCTCGTTGTAGTGGGTGGTGGCAATGGTATGGGCTCCCTGAGAGGAAAGCCTTTCCAAAATGGCGATGGCAAGGGCCGCGCCCTCGGTGGGGTCTGTGCCCGCTCCCAGTTCGTCAAGAAGCACAAGGCTCCCACTACCTGCCTTTTCCACCAGATACACCGTATTCTTCATATGGGAGGAAAAGGTGCTAAGGCTCTGCTCTATACTCTGTTCATCGCCTATATCCGCAAATATATTGTCATATATCGGCATACTCCCCGTGGATGCCGCCGGAATGTGCAGGCCGCTTTGTGCCATCATTGCCAGAAGTCCCACCGTCTTTAGGGTGACGGTCTTTCCTCCGGTATTCGGCCCCGTAATCACCAGGGTGCTGTATTCCTCGCCGATGGATATGTCGATGGGTACCACCTTTTGGGGGTCGATCAGCGG
>CAVJCN010000005.1:8507-18391 GCA_963647945.1 Absicoccus sp.
ATGAGTGGGTGTCGCGCCCGTCTGAGGTTCAAAATTCCTCTGTCGTTGATTTGCGGCTCCTCGCCATGCATCTTAACGGAGAGTTTTCCTTTGGCAAATATGACCTCCAGCTCTATCAATATTTTTTGGTTGTTTATCAGTTCATAAAAGTGCTCCGCCACCGCCGAAGAAAGTTCTGCCAAAATCCTTTCGATTTCCGCTTTTTCGGCAAGCTCCAGCTCTCTCAGTTCATTGTTAAGGTTCACCACCGCCTGGGGCTCCACGAAAAGAGTAGCTCCGCTGGATGACTGGTCGTGAATGATTCCCGGAACCTTCGCCCTGTGTTCGGCCTTTACGGGCACCACATAGCGCCCATCCCGCAGGGTCACTATGGCATCTTGAAGCAGGGACTTGTTATCCGATGAATTGAGGATATGGTTCAGTTTGCTTCTGATCGCCTCGTTCTGACGGGCAATGCTTCTTCTGATGTTCTTAAGCTCCTGAGAGGCGCTGTCTGCCATCTCGTCCTCGGACAAAATGCATCTGTCGATTCTGTCCGCAAGGCCGGGAAAAGTAACCAAAAGCTCTGACATTCCCCGAATGATGGGAATGTCGTCGATATCACCTTTCAGAAAGGTTACCACATTAGCCGTTACTTTCATGTTATAAAGTACCCGGAGGAGCTGGCCCATGGTAAGGCTTCCGCCTTTTTTTGCAAAGTGCAGTGAGCCTGATATGTCATATATCTCGCCTATCGGAATCGCTCCCTTTTTGACTATGACGGATACCGCCTCGCTGGTTTCCTTGAGCCCCTCCCTGATTTTGTGAATCTCCGTTTCCGGTAAAAGCTCTCCCAGCCGTTCCTTTGCCATTTGGGATGAAGCCTGCGCTTTTAGCATTTCGATTATTTTGTTGTACTCTAAAACTTTCAGCGCTTTTTTGTTCATGTATTCCTCTGTAATTTTTCCAGTTCGTTTTTGAGCCGGACATTTTCCATTTGAAGGTCGAAATAGGAATTTTCAAATTCGTTGCACTTTTCTTCCAGTTTACGATATTTTTCATCGCTCTGTTTGCGGTCTTCGGCGGACTTTGCAGCCTCTTCCTTATACTGCATAAAGCTCTTTTTCGCTTCATCCCACATTTTCATATAGTGCTCGGAGTCTTTCTCTGTCTGGTGAGCCTTCGCTTCCAGCACCGCTATCTCCGACTTCGCGTCAAAGTATTCGTCGGCAATGTTGACGGCGGCAAGAACCGCAAGGGAACCCGGGGCTCCTCCCGTGAAATATTTTGAAATTTCACGCATCTTTTCGTCCACATATGCGGCGATTTCCCGGATGGTTTTTTCATCTCTTTCTCCGGATATTGTATAATCCTGCCCGTAAATTCTGACGCTGACTCTCCTGTCTTCCATCTTGCTCCCTCCGAATTACATCTCTCTGAGATTGATGTTAAGTTCTTTTTTCAGCGCGTCAAGCACCTTTGCGTGAGCGATCTGCACATCTTCGTCCTTTAGAGTTTTGTCTGCGTGTCTGTATGTCAAGGTGAAGGCAACGCTCTTCTTGCCCGGGCCTACCTGGGCTCCTCTGTAAATGTCGAAAAGCTTGATTCCCGTCAAGATCTCTGCTCCGGCACCCCAAATTACCTTTTCGATTTCGCCCACTTCCATGGATTCCTCCACTACCAGCGCGATATCCCTCGTAATAGCCGGGTATTTCGGAAGCGGCTTATACTGTTTAACCGTGTCGGAAAGTTCAACCAGGGTTCCGAAGAAAAGTTCCGCGCAATATGCACGCACGCCGATTCCGTACTTCTCGGTCACATCCGGATGAACCTCTCCCATGATTCCAAGTTCCACTTCTTCCTCCGCAGTGCCTTTTTCCAGCTCCGCAGTGTGGCGGGCGATGATTCTTGCGCATCTTCCCGGATGGTATACGCCGTATTCGCTTTCGGAAACAAATTCGATGTCTTTGATTCCCAGCTTGTAAAGGAGTTCTTCGATGATTCCCTTGAGTGTGAAGAAATCCTCGTCCTTGCCGTAAAGTCCTATGGACATATTATCGCTTTCAAAAGGAAGCCCGATCTGGTTTGCCATGAAGGTATTTCCTATTTCAAAGGCTCTCATGCTTTCAAGATTTCTGGAGTAATTTCTTCCCATTACTTCCAGCATTTCCGGCGTAAGGACTGTTCTCATTACGGAAGTGTCCTCTCCCAGCGGATTGAGGATCTTTACGAAAGCTCTTTCCCATGAGTCCTCTTCAATCCTGATATTATCAACACCTTTCGGGCTTACGAAAGAGTATGTCTGGATTTCGTTTGCCCCCAAAGCGCACATTACATTTCTTGCGATGTCCTTGATATCTCTGTCGTAGGACTGTCCCGCCTCGTTGTTGCCCTTAGGAATGGTAACCGGAAGATTGTCGTAGCCGTAAAGTCTTGCAACTTCCTCTACGATATCCTCTTCGATTTCGATATCCTGTCTTACGGTAGGGGCGGTTACATACATATCGTCCCCCTCGCCTTCGACTTTCATTTCAAGGCTTTCAAGATAGCCTACCATCTGTTCTCTCGGAATTTCGATTCCCAGTACATGGTTGATTCTGGATACTCTGGCGTGAACGGTTTTCGCCTCCGCCTTTTCCGGGTAAATATCCACACTGCCCCCTACCACGGTTCCGGCTCCGATCATCTCGATGAGCTTGCAAACCCTGTCGGCTGCCGCCTCGCAGAGGTTCGGGTCGATGCCCTTTTCGTATCTTCCGGAAGCCTCGGTTCTCAAGGTGAGCCTCTTTGATGTGGTTCTTACGCTGTTTGCATCGAAGTTTGCGGACTCGATTACGATGGTCTTTGTGTCTGCGGTAATTTCGGAGTTAAGTCCTCCCATGACCCCTGCCACCGCAACGGGCTTCTTTGCATCGTTTATCATTAGCATCCTGTCGTCAAGGGTTCTTTCGGTACCGTCCAGGGTCACGAATTTTTCTCCCTCCGTTGCCGTATCAACGATGATCTTGTGCCCCTCAAGGCTTTCTATGTCAAAGGCGTGCATAGGCTGGCCGTATTCCAGCATTACAAAATTTGTAATGTCAACGATGTTGTTAATAGGCCTCATGCCCGCGTGAATCAATCTTCTCTGTAACCACCAAGGTGAATCCTGGATTTTTACATCCTTTGCAATTCTTGCAACATATCTTCTGCACAGAGGCGATTTAACCTCTACGCTGACATAGTCCGCCGCATTTCCCTCTTCCTGTTTGCACTCCGTTTCCGGGTATTTGAGCTTTGTTCCGAAGGTTGCCGCCGCCTCCCTTGCCATTCCTATCATGGAAAGGCAGTCCGGTCTGTTTGGGGTGATTTCAAAGTCTATAATTGCATCTTTGAGTTCCATGGTTTCCGCAAAATCCGTTCCCACCGGATATTCCTTTTCGAGAATCCAAATTCCCTCTCTCTGATTTACCGGCACGACCTTGTCCTCAAAGCCAAGTTCTCCGAAGGAGCAGAGCATACCCTCGGAAAGCACTCCTCTGAGCTCTCCTTTTGTAATCTTTGTGCCCCCTTCCTGTTTCGGTTGTCCGTGAATCGGCCCCGGAATCAGGCTGCCGTCAAGGGCTACCGGAACATAGGCACCCTCAAAGACATTCGGCGCTCCCGTTACTATCTGAACAGGCTCTTTTCCTCCTACATCGATCCGGCAAACCACCAGCTTGTCTGCATCCGGGTGCTTTTCTATCTTAAGAATTTTGCCCACTACTACTTTTTGCATATCTTCCCCTTTGATTTCAAGGGTTTCAAGGTTTGAGCCCGACATGATCATGCCATCGCAGAACTCCTCCGGGCTTACATTAACTTCTGTATAATCTTTTAACCATTCCAGTGATACTATCATTTTTTCCTCCTAATTTCTCCAAACCGAAATTTCGTCCCTTGACTACTTGAACTGTTCAATGAATCTCATGTCGTTTTCGTAGAGAAGTCTGATGTCGTCAATGCCGTATTTGAGCATAGCGATTCGCTCAACTCCCATGCCGAAGGCAAAACCGGTATATTTTTCCGTATCTACACCGCCGACCTTCAGTACATTAGGATGAACCATTCCGCATCCTAAAATCTCGATCCATCCGCTTCCCTTGCATACTCGGCAGCCTTTTCCGCCGCACTTGAAGCAGGAAACATCCATTTCAGCCGAGGGTTCGGTAAACGGGAAATGGTGAGGTCTGAACTTTGTTCTTACTTCTGAACCGAACATCTGCTTTGCAAAGCTGTCCAGCACCCCCTTGAGGTCTGCCATGGTAATTCCCTCGTCAACCACAAGACCCTCCACCTGATGGAACATCGGGGAGTGAGTCGCATCAGGAGTATCGCAGCGGAAGCATCTTCCCGGAGCGAAAACTCTGATCGGCGGTTTCTGGCTCAAAAGAGTTCTTACCTGCACCGGAGAAGTCTGGGTTCTCAGCAAAATCTCATCGTTAATATAAAATGTGTCAGTCCAATCTCTTGCCGGGTGGTTCGGGCCTGCGTTCAAAGCGTCAAAGTTGTTGAACACGGTTTCCACCTCCGGCCCCTCGGAAAGGGAAAATCCCATGGATTTGAACACCCTTGCGATTTCTTCGATGGTGATGGTGATCGGGTGCTTGGTTCCCAAATGCTGAATTTTTCCCGGTTCCGTAACATCTATTTTTTCCAGCTTGAACCTGGCTTCCTTTGCCTTGTTCTTTAACTGTTCAAAGGAGGCGTCAAGCATTTTTTCAATTTCACCGCGAACCTGGTTTGCCGCCATGCCGAATTCTTTTCTTTCTTCCGGCTCCATTTTGCCCATGGATTTCAGCATTTCCGTAAGCTCGCCTTTTTTGCCCAGGACTTTGATTCTTACTTCCTCCGCGTCCTGTACATTGTCAATTGCTTTCAGTTTTTCTCTGGAATTTTCAAGGATCTTTTGGAGTCTTGCCTTTCTTTCTTCCATCTTTTCTAAAATTAAATCTTGCATATTTTTAACCTTTCTTACCTCTCATTGCCTCATACATCAGAATTCCCGCCGCCACCGAAGCGTTCAGAGACTCGATATTTCCGCGCATGGGTATTTTTATTTTTATATCTGAGCTTTCGATGAGTTCCTCACAAATCCCGTTGCCCTCGTTTCCTATGACGAGAGCGATGTTTTCCGTCAGGTCTTCCTCAAAATAGTAGCACTGCGTATCAAAACAGGTTGCCACGAGTTTCTTGCCGGCTGCCCTGGTAAATTCCACAAGCTCTGAATTGGAGTCCATGAAAACAACCGGCATTCTAAAGAGTGAACCGGTCGCCGCCCTTACTACCTTGGGTGAAAAAATATCCGCCGTGCCTTTCATGGCTATGGCTAAGGCATAGCCTGCCGCGTCTGCGGTTCGTAGGATAGTCCCTATGTTTCCGGGGTCTTGTAGTCTGTCCAAAACCACGAAGTTTCCCTCGGCGGCGATATAGTCGTCTTTTTTTGTTTCCGGCTTTGCCACCACCGCAATCATGCCCTGGCTGGTTTCCGTCTGTGCCAGCCTGTCAAAGAGCTTTTCCCTTAGGATGAATGTTTTGTCCAAAAGCTCCCCCGGGACTTTGTCGCATCCCGCTCTGACCAGCACCGTTTCAACCCGTGAACCGGTTTTTAGGGCTTCTTCAATCAGGTTTTCCCCCTCTATCAGGTATTTCCCGAATTTATCCCTGTATTTTTTCAGCGAAAGCATCTCGCAGGTTTTGTATATTCTGTTGTCCTTTGATGTTATCTCTCTCATAAGAATTTTGTCCTCTGAGTTTTGCGGCTCCTTTCGCTTTCTTTCTCTTTGCTCGTTTTCTTTTTAACAAAAGCCGGTTTGCACCGGCTCATTTATCTTTAAAGGAATGACGGAATCTCAAATCTTGATGTTCCCTTTTCCTCTCCCTCTTTTTTGAGGATATCTTGCAGCGTGACTTCCGTACCTTCGATTCCTTCGACTCTGCCGAAGACATCAAAATCACTTGCCGGCTCCCCCGTCAGCCCGGTGGTTATTTCCCCCTTGCTGTCCCTTGCGCCGTCAACCGGTTCCGAATGTTTAACCGGAAATTCAAGTCCCTCCGCAAAGCCCGTGGCGATAACGGTGATGGCGATCTCGTTTTCCATCGCCTCGTCCACCGCTGCGCCGAAGATGAGGATGCAATCTCTGTCTGCCTTTTCTTCAACCAAGCTTGCAATTTCGCTTACTTCAAGCATTCCCAGGTCATATCCGCCTGCTACATAAAGCAGTATAGCCTTTGCGCCGCTGATGGTGGTTTCAAGAAGCGGGCTTTCGATGGCAGCCTTCACTGCCTCCTGGGCTCTGTTTTCCCCGGAGCCCCGGCCCACGCCCATGTGTGCGATACCTCTGTCTGTCATTACGGACTTGACATCGGCAAAGTCCACATTGATAAGGGCATAATCGGAAATGAGATCCGAAATGCCCTGGACACCTTGTTTAAGTACATTGTCAGCCATCTCGAATGCCTGCACCATGGTGGTGTTTCTCTGGCTGTTGTCGATAAGTTTGTCATTTGGAACGATTACCAGGGAATCCACATATTTTCTGAGGAAGTTAACTCCCAGCTCAGCCTGTCTTCTTCTCTTTGCACCCTCGAATGTAAAGGGCTTGGTTACAACTCCAACCGTAAGGATCCCCATGTCCTTTGCCGCTTTGGCGATAATCGGCGCAGCTCCCGTTCCGGTGCCGCCGCCCATGCCGGCAGTAATAAATACCATATCGGCTCCGTCAAGATGAGCCGTTATCTCATCGAGAGTTTCTTCGGCGGCTTTCTGGCCTACCTCCGGGTTTGCTCCCGCTCCCAGTCCTCTCGTAAGTTTTTCTCCTATCTGAATCTTTGTCTGCGCAAGACATCTGTTAAGCGCTTGTCTATCTGTATTAACGGCGATAAAATCCACGCCCTTAAGTTCGGCTTCTACCATGCGGTTTACGGCATTACATCCGCCGCCGCCCACTCCGATGACCTTGATCACCGCAGCTTTTTCCATATTTGTTTCAAACTGTAGCATTCTCCTTTGTACCTCCTCAAAGTATCCCAATCATATTTTTTATTTTAACATATTTTTTCTTATATTGCACTCTTTTTCATAAGTTTTTGCTGTTTTTTTCGTGAAAATCAATCGATTTTAGGGGTGAAGGAAATATTGTCATCCCCGCTTATCTTTATTATACCCCTTTCGATTTCCTCATCAAAAAGTTTCTCCGTAACGATCTGGATCTTGCCCTCCTTTACCGCCTCCGTGATATGCTCCGCCGTGCCCGTACATATCAGGTTGTCCAGAATGTAGGCTTTCATCGATGACTTTTCTATTTCGATTTTTTTGAAGAACATCCCTCCGGCATCCGCCTCCCGCAGAAGTTCGAGGGCTTGTCTGAAAAGCACCTTTTCTTCCACCTCGATGATCTCTCCCATTTCCAGCTTGCTGATGGTAATGCCGCTGAGCACGGTCACCTTCGGGTCTACCTCCGTCTTTCGCAGAACGGTACCGTCCGGAGCGATTACCACATATTTTTCTCCGTATACGATAGCTCCTATCTGCTTGCGTTCCTCAAGGGTTATGGAAATGGTATCCGGCAGGATTCTCTTTACCGTAACCGCCGACATATATGCATCCCTTTCAAGCCTTGTCTTTATGTCGGAGCAGTCCGTGCCCCAGAAGATATTCCCCCCTGTTTTACAGTTGCCCATGTTGAGAATTTCCTCGTCAAGGTAGTAATTATTCCCCTCCACCGTGAATTTTTCTACCGCAAAAATCGGTGAATTAAGGAACAAAAACAATCCTGCCATGGCCAGCAGCAAAATCAGCAGCTTAAGAAAAGGATTCATTCTTTTTTTTCTCCGCTTTTTCCGCTGTTTTTCCCGCTGTTCGCTCTGTTTTTCGTTCAGTTGTTCATTCAGTTGTTCGTTCTGTTTTCCGCTCAATGAAACCACCCAGGCTCCTTATTCCCTTATCAAAATCTTCATATCCTCTGGATATATGTTCAATGTTTTTTACTTCGGTTTGTCCCCGGGCCATAAGCCCTGCAAGGACAAGGGCTGCGCCTCCCCGAAGATCCAAAGCGCCGACTTCGGTTCCCGATAAAAACGGCACTCCCTTTATTATAGCATTTTTTCCGCAGATTTCAATATTTGCGCCCATTTTAACCAGTTCTTTTTTGTGGGTGAATCTGCTCTCGAAAATTTCCTCACGGATCGTGGTAAGTCCGGCGGCACAGGTGACCAGGGTCAATAGCTGAGGCTGGCAGTCTGTGGGAAATCCCGGATAGGGCTCTGTAATCACGAAGCCCGGACTTTTGAGGCGTTCCGGCCCATCGACGCGGATAATATTATCATAGGATTTGATTTCCGCACCCATGCCTTTCAGAACGCCGATTACAGGTTTCAGAAATTCCGGTCTGATATTTCGGAATGTTGCGCTTCCTCCGGTTCCCGCCACCCCCATCATGTATGTGGCCGCCTCAATTCTGTCCTCCATTATGAAATACATCCTCTCCGCCCGGCAAAGAGGGCTTCCGGCTTTTACGGATATCCTGTCCGTTCCCGCCCCCTGCACCTGAAAGCCGCAGGTATTGAGGAAAGCTGCAAAATCAACGATTTCGGGCTCGGTAGCACAGTTTTTTATTACAGTGTCATCCTTGCCTGCCAGAGCCGCCATTATGAGGTTTTCCGTGGCTCCCACGCTGGGGTAGGGCAGGGTGAAGTTTCCGCCTGTGGAGGTTCCCTTGCAGCTCACTTCTTCCCCTGAGGTTTCAATCTCAAAGCCGAGTTCCCGGAGGCCCTTTATATGTATGTCTATGGGTCTTTCACCGATTTTACAGCCCCCGGGTTTGAAAATCCGCGCCTCGCCGCATCTTGTAAGCAGGCTGCCCAGCAGAAAAACCGACGACCTCATTTCCTGCATCATTTCTTTTGAAATTTTATTTTCGGAAATATTCCTGCTGTCGATAATTATGCAGGAGTCCTCCCACCTTGTGCCTGCACCCAGGGAACGCAGGATTTTTTCCATGGTAAAGACATCGCCGATCTTCGGGCAATCGTAAAGGGCGTAGATACCTGCCCGGCACACCGTTGAAGCCATGATCGGAAGAGCCGAATTTTTTGCGCCTTTGATTCTATATTCCCCTCGCAAGGGCACCCCTCCGTCTATTATGTATTTATCCAAAAAAATACACCTCCCAACTATACTGATTATAGTATGTGGAAAGTGCAAAGTAAGTGTATGTTCAACTATTTTTGTTTTGAAAACCCTTCCGGGCTGTTATTTTTCCGCCGGTTATTTTCAGGTTATTTTCCGGTTATTTTCTCCCGGAAACGCAGGCCTTGACCTCGTCATATATGATATCCAGGGCTTTCATCGGCGCACAGGCCTTTGCCGCCAGCCCCATTTTCGCCGCGATTTCCGGATTATTTTTAAGACGCATTACCTCTTTTATGAGCCCCTCCGAGGTGAGATTCTTCTCTTCCAGCAGGATGGCACCCCCTCTGTCCGCCACCGCCTTTGCGTTGTAATACTGGTGGTTTCCGGTCACATTGGGAGATGGTATAAGTATGCTGGCTTTGCCGCAAACGGTGGTTTCCGCCACGGACAGCGCCCCCGCCCTGCTTATGATCAAGTCGCTTGCTGACAGGTAATTTTCCATATCGTCGATATAGTCCTTGATAATGATGTTTTCCTGCAAGGCGATCCCGCGCTTTTTCGCTTTTTCGATGATGCTGTCGTAGTACCATTTGCCGGTTCCGAAGACCATTCTCACCCCTTCGTGGCCGTTCAAAGCCTGCATAAGCTCGAAAGCCACTTCGTTTATCTTCTCGGCTCCAAGGCTTCCTCCAAAGGAAAATACCACAAAATCTTCCCGGGAAAATCCCAGTTTTGCCCTTGCCTCCCCCTTATC
>CAVJCN010000006.1:0-18204 GCA_963647945.1 Absicoccus sp.
ATAGCCTGTTTCCGTGCCTGAATTATTTGTGATTAGATCTCTGACATCGTCACTGCCTTTGTTTTCTTCATTTCGAAGTCCCGTCCAAAGCACTAACATATTGAGAGTCATTTTACGGTTTTTTAAATTTTCCATTCTATACTTCACCTATGTTTAATTTTAAAGGATAATCCTTTAGATTTCGAGGATTCTATGTTTCCTCTTAAAATCTATTATTGTTAGCATAAAGCAAGACCTATAACCGTACTTCGGTCTTGCCATGATAAAAGTTTTTATAGCAAAATCCAATCGTTTGTTTTTTCGTAATCTTTAACATGATACATAAACAAAAGCTAAATAACAAAGAAATAACGCAAGAATAAATAATCATTAAACAAACCATATTCCGTTAAAATGATTAAGTTGGATTTTACCATCGGAGATGCTTTAAAGTTCAAACTCAAATGTTGCGGAGTGATTGATTAAATCAAGAGCAAGTTGTGCGTTGGATAATTCATCGGTTACGGCAAGTAGGTCTTTGTTTACTACATCGATATCATAATTCGCATAGCGATAATCGATAATATTACTTGTCCTTCCGTATCCTTGTTCTTCCCGCGCTTTCGGCAATCTTAATGCCATTTCAGAAAGCTTTTGCTTTTTAGCTGATAGCTGAGGAATAAATACAAGCATCTCATCAATTGTGATGTTGTATTCTGGAATAACGGTTGTCGTGTTAAAAAGATTGATAGCGTGTTTTAATTTTCGAATTTTAAGAGCCAATCCGTCAAGCTCGGCTTTTACTTCCTTATAATCGTATTTCGGTCTAACAGATTCCGGATTTTCTCCGACACTTGCTAAGAATGTGCTTGAAATGCTTTCCTTTGATTTAAGTGCATCGAATTCAGATTTGAGTTTTTTTAGCAACTTTGCGCCTTCGGCAGATGATAATTTCATAAAAATCCCCTCGCTCTTTGTTTTACATTATAATTATACTCTTGTCTATGTACTTTATTTGGTGCGTTTCTTTTTTTCGCTGGGTATAACCGTTTCCGGGCAGGTCAAAAAGGCGTAAACATCAGACCTAATATTTAAGTCTGAAATGCTTTGCGGCTTTTTCTTTTTTTCGAGAGATTTATAATATTGGTATGTGAGTTTGATCTTCTTTACAAGTTTCATTGTGAACCCTCCGTTTTTGATTTTGCGTATGCGCTTTTCATTTTGGATTATAATCACAACTATGTACCTTTTTTGGTGCACTATTGTTGTTATACTAATAGAACAAGTAAAGAGTTGAAATTTAGGAGGATTTGTTTATGAGAAAATGCGATGTTGTGTTTGGCGAAAATTACTCTTATTCATTAGAGGATGCCTATGCAAAAATATTTGAATGTGTTGATGAAAACGGCATTCTTTGCATTCAAGACTTTCCAGATGATGAATGTGAAATTGAAGGGTATATCAGTTGTAGGTTGAAATTCGACGAAAAAAGCAAATTAAATGCTCTTAAAGAATTTAAGTGTATCAAGGAGAGCATAATATCACTTGCACATCTTGCCGGAGATGACGGAAAACTTCATATCTGTGAACTTAACGCCTGCCCTGAAGAAATAAAAAATGTATTTTATACCTATATTGAAAATCTTGATGTAGGCACAGACGATTTTGATGAGATAGACCGTTTACATAACAAATGGTTAAATGATGTCTCCTTTGAAAATTTCACCGCCGAAGAAATGAAGTTTATGGAGAATTATAGGAATGCCGAAGTAAAAGATGCCGAAAAGAGAATAGGCGCTAATTTCTGTGCCTTTGAGGTTATACGCAGAGCACAAAGATATTTCAGGCTATTAACATTAGAGGCTCCAAAAATCGTCTGTGATAATGAAGAATACTTAATGTTGAAAGCATTTATAATTCATAGGTTTGCCGTTTCTTTTGAGGAAATGGCCTAATGATATAAAAGCAGTTATCTAATGAGGGGGCAAGTAGAAGTTATGGATAATAGAGTAGAACTTAATGCTCACAGCGTTTTTGACGAAATGGACAGTGTTATCACAATACCTGAGCTTGTAAAATTTGCAAAAAGCAATAATATGTCAGCTATTGCTTTGACGGATACCAACAGTGTTCAAGGATTTCCAGAATTTGAAAAAGAATGTCGAAAAGCAGGCGTAAAGCCGATTTACGGCGTCCAAATCATTCACGGTAGTTTTAAGGACAGTTATCCGTGCGTATCGACAATTCTTGTAAGAAATCAAAAAGGGCTGAAAAACCTATACCGCATAATTTCAGAACTTAAAAATGACGGTATTTGTGTAAACGTGCCGATTTCGGTTTTGGAAAAATATCACGAAGGTCTTTTGTACGGTTCTGCCTGTCATGAGGGTTCCGTTTTTCTTGCCCATTATCAAGGAAATCCTGATGAGCTTGAAGATCTTTTGAACCTCTATGATTATTTTGAAATAGTTAATTTTAATGGTACCGCAAAGGAAAAGAAAATCAATAATATAATAGTCAACCTGGCAAACGAACTCAAAAAACCGGTTGTTGCTGTAAGTTGCGCAAGATACATCGGTAAAAATAATGCTACCTGTCTTAAAATTTTAAGCAGAGAAAGTAGGACAAACCGTTGGTATGAAAATAGTGATAATCTGCATTTAAGAACCGGTGAAGAAATGCTAAGCGAATTCTCGTATTTGGGTGATGACTCCGAAGATGTAGTGATAAAGAATACGCAAATAATTGCAGATAACATTGAAAGTGTCACAATAATTCCGGATGTTAACACGGATAATATTTTTAGAGGTTCATATGCATATGAGGCAATTAGAATTTCAGCAGAAAACTTTGCGGTAAATAAGTACGGCGAGAGTTTGCCCCCAATTATTGCCAAGCGACTTAGAGCCGAGCTTCAATTACCGGTTGTAAAGAAATTTGCTGACAGAATTTGGCTTTCAAGAATAATAGTAAAAGAAATCAGTATACGAGGCAGATTATGCATTACCCGTTTGGCTGCGGCTTCCTCATTCTTGATTTATTGTTTAGGTATAACTGAAATAAATCCTTTGCCGCCGCATTATTATTGCCCCAAATGCAAGCAGGTAAAATGGGTAGATAATGTTTATTGCGGCCTTGACTTGCCTGAAAAAGAATGCTCTTGCGGTGGAACTATGCACGGAGACGGAATGAATATTCCCTATCAAACTTTTTTCGGATTTTGCGGCGATAAGGTTCCCGATATTGATTTGAATGCCGATCACGAAATGCAGGATATTGTTATAAACAAGTTGAATTCGGATCATTTTGAAAACAATAGACTTATTTGTGCTGGAACGGTAAATTATATAAGAAAACCTTATGCTCTAAAACTGATTGCCGATTATGAAGTACGAAATGGTTTTAAGTTGGAGGAAGACAAAAAAGAACAAATCGCAAAAAAACTAACCAATGTAAAACTAAATAACGGAAATATAACATCGTCATTTTTTGCAATTCCAAAAGATAAAGAGATCTTTGATTTTACACCGGTTTCTGAAGACAAGTACCACAACTTACCAATAGCACATTTTAATTATCGAAGTCTCTGTGATGCCCTTTATAAAATCGACATCGTACCTGCAAGATACCTTGAATTACTGCACGAGCTTGAAACACACTCCGGCGTAAAAGCCGAAGATATTCCCGCAAACTCAAAAGAGATCTTAACTCTTCTCAAAAGATATGACCTTAAAGGTATTACAGATTTTGATACTAAGTATCTATATGATGTGCTTGATGTTGTGACCCCTCTATCTTTTGCGGACTTAATAAAAATTGAAGGCTTAGGCCACAGCACCGGAACTTGGTATGATAACGCCGATTTACTAATAAAAAGCAAGGTTTGCAAATTAAGTGAAATACCTGCATCCCATGATGATGTTTTTAATGATTTGGTAGAACACGGCTTAAATAAAGAAAAGGCTTTTCGCTATTCTCAAATCGTCAGAAAAGGTTTATTTGCAAAAAAACGGTTGTCCGCAGATTCATTAACGGAATTTGAAACCGATTTAGCCAAAATAGGAATGCCAAGATGGTATATCGAATATTTGAAAAAAATAGAGTATATGTGCCCAAAAGCATACGATTGTGAACTTGTAAGAATAGCAATAATAGAAAGTTATTATAAATCGCATTTTAAAGAAACTTATAATCAATTTTCTAATAGACTTATGAGAATATAAATTATTCCCCTTACCCGAACGAAACCGGATAAGGGGAATAATCTATTTTATAGTTTCATTAAATTTTTCCGAGCCATGACCATAGCAAGGGCAACAAGTTCACAGTATTTCAAAAGAATGTATCGTTTTTTAGCCTCTTTCGGCATACACTGAATTAGCGGAAATACCGTGATTGCTTCACAGATGCCCTACACGCTCACTAAAATAAGACGATCAAGAGGTGGGGCAGTATAATGAATGCCTTACAGAGTATAGTTACCGTTTTACCTATTCATCACGATCATTTGTTTGCCCAGACCTTTCGATTTAGCAAGTAACTTATGGAATCCGATATACTCGCTTAGATCTCCAGCATCAATGAACATTGGCCATTTTTCATGGTTTATATCGCGAATATCTTCAAATCCGCACCAGAACTTATTGACTTCGATATAGCAATCATAATCAAAAAGCTTTTTTTCCCGGTCATTCAGATCTGCTGTAAAATTGGGGAGCGTATGGGAATACCAAATAAAGCTTCCGTCTGAGCGAAGCCCGGCTTTATACGAATTCGTAAAAGAATTGTAAGTCCCATATTTTTGGATAAACTCCTTAAGATAAGTCCGAAAGGTCTGTGTTGATCCGGAACCGTTTGTTTTCTTCTGAAAGTCCCCAAAAGCATAGTATTTCTCCGGATCCTTGTAATGAAGAAACCGATTTGAAAATGCATTTTTCGGATCGTACCGATAATATATAAGGTCTTCTTCCTCCTCGCACAGTCGTATATTTCTGAAAAGTAAAGACGCATCGACAGCAGCATTGGTTTTACAGTCGATTGCCTCATAAATACATTTACTACTATGAGGCTGTCCTCTTGCAGTGATTGTATACGGATGACCGGTAATTTCAAGTTTGAGAATGATTTTTGTATTGTCCGAAACAGTAAATTTCTCAGAACAGTCTATCAATCTTTTATTATTCGTAGTCAGTCCAATTGCCTTCACAATACTTTCTGTATCGGGAGCAGTTATAGCGGTAACTTGTTCCTGGAAGAGAACATCAAAGTGTTCGATTTTTCCAAATTGTTCAATTGTCAGCTCTTTCAGAATCAAACACTTCGTCCTCCTTCCTTTTCTTGCCCGTATACGACATTACGCACAAAAGCCGATTTGTTTTGTAAGGGGCTTTGTACTTGCCTTCGGAAGCTCAATATCCTCAGCTGTAATGGTAGCAATATCTTTGCTCCCGATAGAATCAAAATCCATTGTCAGCAACCGAGAGGCCTGAGCCATCTTTGCTTTTTCGATTACATTTCTGACATAGCGGCCATTACCGAAATCACTTTCGGATCTTGCAGTGTCAACCAGACCGGATAGTTTTTCATACGCTTCCTCTGTAAAACTCAGGCCTTTTTGCTTTGCAATAAGCTTTGCTATTTCGCAGAGAGATTCCGTATCATAATCACTGAACGGAACATGATAAGCAATTCTGGATCTGAGACCGGGATTTTTTTGAAGGAAGCCCTCCATCTTATCCGGATAACCTGCGAAGATAACAACAACATCGTCGCGATGATTCTCCATTTCCTGAACAATGGTGTTAATTGCTTCGTCTCCGAAAGAACCATCTCTGTCATCAACAAGAGAATAGGCTTCGTCAATAAACAGCACGCTCCCTTGTGCTTCTTTGAATTTTTTCTGAATCTTTGGGGCTGTCCATCCGACATATTTACCCACTAAATCTCCACGGCCAACCTCGACCAGATTTCCTTTAGAAAGAAGATCGTTTTCTTTCATAATTTTCGCAAAGAGCCTTGCAACGGTTGTTTTTGCTGTTCCCGGATTGCCGGTAAAAATCATGTGCATTGCAGGGTGATCGCTTTTCATTCCCTTATCTGCAAAGAGTTTCTGCGCTTTATAGTAGTTCAGTGCCTGATCAATAACCCTCTTTGCTTCGTCAAGTCCAATCATTTGCTTTAATTCATCGTAAGCCGATCCCTTCGGCGCAGCTTTAATAACCTCATGTTTAACAGTAGCAATATCTTTATACTGCGGATATACAGCCGTCTTAAGCTTGTTATTATACCAATCATCAAACAGGTTGTGAAGATCGGTAGTAAGATAGCCTTTTCCATTCTCAAGCTTTTCAAACAGCTTTTTGTCTGTTCGGATCCCGCCATCTTTTGCCAATGTTCTAAGAAAGTCTTTTGCATACTCTCCCGAAACAAACTCCTCTTTTAATTCAACAATACTCGTATTGCCGAGATTTTCATAGAAAATATCCTTTGATGTGGTGCATTCACGGGGCAGGCAAAACACCGTAAGAACCTGATTGCGATATTTTTTCATGATCTCGCAAAGCGTTTCGATTGTCTCCCTGCCGCAGCTTGCATAATCATCCTCTGTATCATCGTTTGCCAAATATCTGACAACAATCGCTCCGCCAACGGCGCTTTTATACAAGCAGTCGTAAACCATGCTTGAAAAATTTTCGCCGGGTCTGAAATTCAAGAAACAGTATCGCTTGTTATGCAGTCTGTTATTGGCATACAATGCCTGCAATATAATTCGAAACATTCCTTTTCGAGTCTCTCTGTCATCCGTCTGGATCAGATAATGGACGGGATGACCGACAACATTCTGCTTTGAGCTTCCCGCATAAATACGATCCAATTCAGAAATTAAAGCATCCTTGGCAAGGAATCGCGCGGCATCTTCATATACAGCTTTTTTATTGCTATCCTCAAGAAGATGTTCGCCAAACGAAATTCCTCTGCCGTATCTTCCATTAAGCTTACCCAGATCGAACTGTTCCAAAACCTCATCGTCATCGTTGATATAATCTTTTCTGCAGGCGGCGGCAAGCATATTACGAACCGTGCCGAAAGTGATTTCTTCAAAACGTATATCCTTTAACTCAAGCTCTATCGCTTGCAGATATCCGGAAATTAAATTGAATACATCAGCATGGGTACTCAAAATTATGCCCCCGGTTACCAGAGCCCCCGAAGCATCACTTACAAACAGATATGCTTTGCGTTTCTCAAGCTGATTGAAGGAACCGGTCTTTATTGAAATTTTTTCTATTCTTTCATACTTTACTCTGTGGTTGTCATTTTCCTCTGACCACTTTTCGTCAGTTGTGATCCCTTCAAATTTATAGAACTGCATATTATATACCTCCGCAATCATCATATTAATTCTTTACAGTATAATAATATCAAAAGCAATGTGCCGGATTTGGTGCTTAACAGTCAATCGTGTCTGCTCACATCAAGCAACGCACGACGTAACATAGATGTGCTCTTGATTTTCAGCCGAGGTCCGGTCACGAAAGTTCCATTTAGCCCGTTGTATTCATTAAGAATTTTTATAGCCTTGCCGCCGGCATCAATCCACTCATTAAGATTCGGACTGTGGTCATCCAAAAGAATATCATTTGAAGAGAGGTCTTTTATTGCCTCAGATTTACTTGTCCCACAGATAGTAAAAAATCGATGATAAGCGTCGATCTCAGGAATATATTTGTCGAGCCATTCCATTTTTTCCTGTTTTGACTGTTCGGCACATTCTGAGATTACAGCCGAAAGAACATAAACATCAAACTGGTCTAATTTGATTAACCCTTTGACTGATTCAACCATTTCAGATCTTGGCAAAAGCGAAGCGAAATATCCGACGCTCAACATATCCGCCATTTTCGCTTCGGGTCTATATTCGCATAAAACGCCATCCATATCAATGAACACGCGGTTTTTCAGAGACTTTTTACGGCTTGAGAAATGGTTAGGGTTTCTGCTGATGTATTTTTTGTCATACAATTTTTTATTATCCATCTCGAAGATCCTTTCATTAAATCCAAGTCCACCAATAATCGAATACTCTCCGATAATGATTTCCTTTAGGCGGCAATGTCCCCGTCTGAAGATATCTGACCTTTCGACAGGATGCCTTTTTTAAACATTTTTGTGCGCCGCTTCTTTTGCCCCGCTTGATTCTGTTTGTATAAACATATTTCTTGAGCTCGCGATCCCACTTACACTCTCGCCATATTGAAGGCTTGTAACCGGTACAATGCGACAACTCATAAAGTAAGCGCTGCTTGTGTTGTTTTTGCCTTTTCATACTAATATAGCGCTTTCCATTTTTGCGAATGTGTTCCTCCGAAAGGGCGATATCGAAATCCATTTCTAATTCTTTCTCATATTTCATTTCGATGAAACGCTCCTTTTTTGTTCTCTTGAGATAATATAATTATAGTAAGCCATATGCACCAAATGCGTCGCACTTGTTGCATGTCACTCAAAACTTTAAAACACTACATCGTTATCCTCGCAATCTTTCCCCAAGGTGGGTCAACCTCATCATTATTTAACAGCCACAGAACGGGGATACCGCCCGCAAGTTTTTCTTTCGGAAACGGGGCAAATCCATCAGTTAAAATGATAATGCAGGCAGGAATTTTTTCCTGCATATGCTTTTGAACATATTCAAATATATTCTGAAAATCCGTTCCGCCCCCACCGGCGGGTTTGATAATTATGAATTCAGATTCATTTGAAAATGGTCTGGGTTCAACAATCGCCGCGTCAAAAAAGCCGAGCCAGCCTTTGAGCTTGCCGTCAAACTGGTCAATGGCTCCTTTTACCTCGGAATACGCCGCCGTTATCATATCATCCGACATAGAAGCAGAAGTGTCTATCATAAACAGAATATCCTCAACCAAATCATCCTTATCGTTGAAATCCGGAAGGAAAAACGGACTTTCGTCAAATCTTCTGTCGGGCGGTGTAAAGGAGTAATCGACAATTTCTTGCTGAACAAAATCATTCAGAACCATCCGCCAATCTGTTTGCGGCTCTTTCAAATCCTTAAAAAGCCGTTCGGCAAATAAAGGCAAAAGTCCTCTTTGATTCGAAGGATCTCTTATTAAAACGGCCTCACAAGCATCCTCAAATCGTTTTACCCACACATCTCGAAGTGTTTCGTCTTCTTCATCCATGCCCCAGCGAGTGTGATCATCCCATACCGCTTTTGTGTTTTCGTTTTTGCCTTGTTTTTTCTTGGCGCGTCCAACTGCACTGCCTTTTGCATCATCGCTTTGCTCATTATCGCTGCCGTCTTTGCCCAAAGTGCCGGTTATTGCCGGTTTCGGTTTCCTGTTTTGAGGAAGCGGCGGGAGCATTCCGTATACCTGCTCCGCCGTGTATTCATATCCCTCCTTACCATCCGGAGCAAGGTGCATAGACTCGCCGTATTTCTTCAAGGTTATGGATTTCAAATTCATATTTTCGGACAGAAGTATATTTGAATTGACCACAATATCACAGGCTATGTTAAATTGCTCATTATCTCTGTCACCCTGCCTCAGACAGTGCTGCAAAACGACATGAAGAATCTCATGCATCATAACAAAGTCCAGTTCCGGGTCGCTGAGTTCGTCCAGAAACTTCGGGCCAAAGAAAATTCTGCGACCGTCCGTTGCAGCCGTTTCACAGTTCTCATCAATTGAATAAATCATGTGCATCAAAAGCAAGCCGTAAAAGCCGTTATTGCACAAAATTCTCATACGCGAAAGCAAAAGGCGCTTCATATATTCCTTTTTCTTTTCATCTGACAGAACCATTCATTAAACTCCCTTTACTTTGAAGCCATTTTGCAAACTCCGGTATCAGCATCAGCCGTTCTTTGTAATCCTTATCTATGTACATATAGTCTTTCAGTAACACCGCACCGAAATCCGGAGGCATTTTATCCGCATATCTTATTGAATTAGAGATTCTTACCATTTCGTCCTTGTGACTTCTTGCATAAGCCGTCATGGACGCCGTTAGAGCATACATAGCATCTGTATTCGTGGGCAATGCCGGCATTTTGCCGTCAAAAATATCTTCAATAGCCGGCAAGTCCTTATATACCTTAGCCCATGTGCGGAATTCCACAGCTGCGCCGGTTCCGATAATGCCGGAAATCAATAAATACATATTGTCGATATTATCGTCTATTCCGTTCAGTATGTTGCTCACCATTTCCCAAGAGCGAGGTGTCGGGAAAGCAAGATCGTCCGTTCCGGAATCAAAGCCCATAAGATAATTCTGCCGGAAGGAGAGAAAGCCGATTACCTTGTCATTTACCCCCGATGTTATCGCCCATTGCCTCCAAGAATCAAAGCTCCCTTTGATTTCAATATGCATTAGTCTGTTTGCAAGGGCTTTCGGCATCTTGTATGCCACCGATTTATCCGTAGTACGGTTTCCTGCCGCGATAACAATGCAGTTGTCGGGCAGTTTATGCTCTCCGACTACACGGTCAAGGGTTATCTGGTATGCCGCCGCCTGAACCGATTGCGGTGCCGCGGATATTTCATCAAGAAAGAGGATATTTACAATATTATCGTCCGAGTCCATTTGAAAAATCTGCGGCTTAAGCCAAACGGCAAGGGTCTTATCTGCGTTAGATGTCGGAATACCCCTTAAGTCAATGGGATTAAACAAAAGCAAACGAACATCTATTACATTTACAGACTTTCCTGTACTATCTTCAATTTTCTTTGCTATCTGTCGTATTGCCTGCGATTTTCCTACACCCGGAGGACCCCAGAGCATAACGGATGGCATCGTCTTGACGGGAAGTCTGTTTTTAATTACCGCACTGTAAGCACAAGACAATTTTTCTATCGCTTTCCCAACAGTCACAGAAGGAATATTCGTCAATTTAACATCGCTCATTTTTTGTTTACCCCCAGTTTCTTATCAAGCTTTTCAACCTCGGCGCGGTATTTTTCTATTTGCTCACTATAGTTTTCCTCCTTTGCAAGCTCTGTCCTCAGCTCAATCTCTTTTTCGGTAAGCTTAGATAAGCCGATTTTCAGCTTTTCAAGATGGTTGTCCAGCATGTCGAGGTAATTATCGATACGCACAAGATTGCCGATTTCAGTGTCGCCGAGTTCAACATAATATTTGCCCTGTCGTGATAGCCAAATATACGGTTTTTCCGGTATCATATTGGCAGGAAGCACAATATCAAATCCTCTGTAACTCATCAGTATTTTCTCTCTTGTTTCAAGAGCGTAGTCTCTGACAGCCGAGGTTATATACTCGCGAAGATTCTTACGCCTGTCCGCTTCCTCTTTTTTTAAACGGGCTTCTGTTAGCGGAGGGTTTTTCTTTTTCCAATCTCGATAAAAAGAAAGATCTTCTTCGCATTTAGTTATCAAGCTCCTCTGATGTTCGACCTTTCCCGGAAGCTCCAGAAGCTCTTTTTCCATTTGTATTCTTGAATCGACAAACTTGCGTTGTAGGGTAAGATACCTTGTCAGCTCGTTAGCAGCTTCTACTCTTTTTTTAACAAGCGGGTTTCCGACAGCCAATGCTTTAACCTCAGCGTAATCCAGTACTGTATCCTCAATGTCTGCACCGCTGCGGGCCGTAAGCGATCCGGAAAGCAGGCCCGAAATAAACCGTTGTTTTGTTTCAAGTAACTGCCATGAATACGCGTCAAAGCTCCCTTCGGTAATATATCTGTAAATATACACTTGCGGGTTGGCGTTGCCCTGACGAAGAATACGGCCTTCACGCTGCGTCATATCAGTCGGACATACTTTGCGGACAATTCAGCAGGTCGCCCGATTAAGAGCGACCTGCTGAAAGGATTATGCGACCTGTTCCCGCTGCTTTGCACGGCTGCGGCGTTTGCTTTCGTTTGACTGCTCTTTTCGTATCTTCGGGGAGCAAGCCGGACAATACTTTGCCACCGCAGAGCCGGGAAGAAAGACCGCCCCGCAAGCGGCACACTTCTTTTCGGGAAGCGCCGTCCAACGCTTTGTCGGTGCGATATGTAATTCGCCGACATAGCCGACGAACTTGTAATAGATTTTGATCTCCTGCGTTACTGTCCCGTCTGCCGCCTTTTGCCGCTGCGAAACGGTGATCTTATCAATCAGCGAATTGACGGTTGCCGCCGTCAGCTCGGTGATCCCCGCATAGTTTCGGATAAGGGAAAGAAAATCCGTCACGCCCTGATTTTTCTGCTTGCAGCTTTCCAGCGCTGCGGATATTTCCTTCAGCCGGTCATCCAGTTCGGTCTGCTCCTGCTGGTATTTCCGGCTCATCATCTCGTAGTTGCGCTCCGTGATGGTTTCCATCACTCTATCCTCATAGAGCTTTGCAAACAGGCGATCCAGCTCAGAAAGACGCTTGCCGATGCGCTTCTGCTCCCGTTCAAGGGCTTTCGCCTGACTGGTATCCGTTTCGCAGAGCCGCTTTTCAATCGCCTTTACCGCCTTTTCATCGGTGAGCGCAAGGCGGGCAAGCCGGTTGATGTCCGCAAGAACGGCATCGAACAAATCCCTTGCTTCAAGGGTATGCGAGGAGCAATAGATGTTTCCGTACCGCCCGTAGTTGTTGCAGGTATACTGAACGCAGTCTATGATGTCCGGGCGCTTTCTGCGGTTGGCGGAGGCTGCCCGCATGGCATAGCCGCAGTCGGCGCATTTGAGGACACCGGCAAAGATATTGTCAAAGGGCGTCTCCGGCGTTGTCCTTCTTCGGCTGGTCATTAACCGCTGTACGGTGTCAAACTCTGCCTGTGTAACGATACCCTCGTGGGTGTTCGGAACGATCTCCCAATCCTCCGGCAGCGTGGACGGTCGCTTCTTGGTTTTCATATTCGGGGAAACACGCTTGTAGCCGACCAGATGACCGGCGTAAATGGGGCTGCGGAGTATCTGCCGGACGCTGTTCTCCGACCAGATATACTTGTTTTCCTCGTTGCCGTCAAAATAGCGTTCATAGCCCGTCACGCCCTGCGAGAGCGCATAGGCTGCGGGGCGAAGCACCTTCTTTGCGTTCAGGTGCTTGCGTATCCTTGCGATTCCATTGCCTTGCAGGGCAAGGTCAAATATTTCCCGCACGATATGCGCCACCGCATTGTCCACAATCAGGTGGTTATGGTCTGCCGGGTCTTTTTTGTAACCGTAGGGAGCTGTTGTCCCCATATATTTGCCCTGCTTGAACCTTGCACGGTAGGCAGACCGTATCTTGACCGATACATCGGCGGAATACATCTCGTTTAGAATGTTCTTGAACGGCGAAATGTCCACGCCAGTTTGGTTCAGCGTGTCCACGCCGTCGTTTACGGCAATATACCGCACATTGTGCTCAGGGAAAAACACTTCAAGATACATTCCGCAGTCAAGGTAGTTTCTGCCCAGCCTTGAAAGGTCTTTGGTGATGATACAGTTGATTACGCCGTTCTCCACATCCCGTATCATATCCTGAAAGCCGGGTCTTTCAAAATTGCGACCCGTGTACCCGTCGTCGGCATAGATTTTCTTCAAAATCCAGCCACGGCTTTTTACATAGTCGGTCAAAATGGAGCGCTGCGTGTCAATGCTCACGCTCTCGCTTTCCGTCCCGTCGTCCTTGGAAAGTCGGCAGTAAATACCGACCTCATAAATCCTGTTTTCTTTTACCGCCATACAATATAGCCTCCTCTGAAATCAAAGTGTATGGAACATCTCCTGCGTACAGTTTACGCAATGCGGCTTTCCCTGTCGAAGGTGTCCGCCTTGCGGCGCAAATCCTCGCAGATAATGGGGATAAACGCCTCCGCCATACTCTGTGTTCCGACAAACTCGCTTGTAACAAGGATTTTGACCTTGCCGTTTGGTCTGATCGCCCGTTTCTTTTCGGGCTGTTCGTTTCTCATATCCATAAAGCTGCTTCCTTTCCTAAAATCTTGAGGACGGGCGTTCTGCCCGTCCTCGCTGCTGTCCGAAGAAGAAAAATGCAAAGACCTCCGTACCGTCCGTTTCATCGGGCGTCCCTCCTTCGCTCCAAGTATCGGGAGTAATACGCAAGGGCTTTTTCAATAAAATCCGCTTTCTCCTTCGGTGTGCGAAACCGCCGCAGATAGCGTTCATAACGCTCCACCGGCAGCTTCAGGTATTCCTTTTGGTTGCCCTTGACTTCGGTCATAATCTCAAATATGCTGTCCATAGAAAGCAGTCCCTCGGCGCTGAGCTTCCGCATACGCACCGATTGAGAATAGGACGGGGTGCAGTCCTCGCTTTCGATGGTTTCGATCAGATCCCGCTGTTCTTCGGGCTGTAAATAGGAAAGCTCCACCGCAGGGGTCAGGGCGATACGCCCCTCGTCCACAAGGTCGAGCAGTTCCTTTTGAAGATAGGTCAGTCGGATATACCGCTGCACCTGTGTCCGACTGTCCTCCGTCTGGTCGGCAAGCTGCTGCACGGAGGTCTGCCCAACTTGGGCAGAGGTGCGTCCCTGACGCTTTATTGCTTCCAGCTTCATCCGATAGGCAAAGGCTTTCTCGGAGGGCAGCAGCCCCTCCCGATGGAGGTTGGAATCCACCAGGAAGATCACGGCGCTGTCCCTGTCCAGCTCACGCACAAAGGCAGGCACTCTCTCAAGCCCTGCCTTCCGTGCGGCGTATATGCGCCTGTGTCCGCTGATGATCTCAAAGCCGTCCTTCTCCGGCTTTACCACAACGGGTATTAAAATACCGTTTTCCTTAATGCTTTCGGTGAGCATTTCCATTGCCGTATCGTCCTTTACCTTGAAGGGGTTGTCCGCAAATGACCGGCATTTGCTGATGCTGATTTCCTGAATGTCCATTACCGTTCCCATCCTTTGTTTCGTTTTTTGCGAGCCTGACGCTCCGCTTCATTCATCTGCTGCAAGACCTCCGGCGGTATGCGGGAGACAAGCTGTTCCAGTTCCCTCTGCCGCCTGTTCAGCTCATAGAGGGAACGGTTGGCTTCCTTCAGCGCAAGCTCCTGCTCATAGTTCTTGCTGCGGTAGCCGGAGTTTTGGTCACGCTCCGCATACAGCTCCCGTTCCAGATAAGCGATGTGCTTGTCGGTGCTTTCCAGCTGCTTGGTGAGCTGCACCATTTCCGGAGCATACCTGCCCAAAAGGGATATGGCGGCGTCCTTCTTCTTTGCGGAGTTTATGACGCCGATGTCATTGATCGCCTTGCAGATTTCCTCGTAATGCTCATAGAGCTGTGCCGCCACACGGAACATATACGGAGGAATGTGCCTGCGGTGGGTCACTCGTGCGGGCGTTCCTCTTGAAATGTCGGGGTATCTGCTGTGCATATATTCGTAGAACTCGTCCTGCAAGCGACGCAGCCCCTTCGGACCGCCGATGATCTCCTTGGAGGACAGCCTTCCCTCCGGCGTAATGGGGACAAAGCAAAGGTGCATATGGGGCGTTTCCTCGTCCATATGCACCACGGCGGATAGGATATTCTCTTTTCGGTAGTGCTGTACGAAGAAGTCGTAAGCATAGCGGAAGTATTCCTCCTGCTCCTCTCTGGACTTTGCCCTGATCCACTCCGGCGTTGCGCCTACAAAGCAGTCCTGCATCACAACGCTGTCCGAGCGTTTCCTTGCGCCTGCCTCCGCAATGCGGTCGTTGACCATCCGATAGTAGCTGCCTTTACCCACCGGCTCCTGAATGTGATAGTTCAGGTGCGTGCGGGAAAGGTCGATATGGGGGTTGCTTTTGTACTCGTTTTTCTGTCGCTCGTGGTGGTTGCCGAGCTTGGTGACAGCTCCGGCTTTCCGCTTCTGCAAGCGGATAATTGCATAATTCGCCATAGCGAAGCTCCTTTCACAGATATTTTCAAGGAAGGATGTAAGAATGCAGATTGTATCCTTGCGGTCTGCGTTCCGTCCTTCTCCGGGTGGTCCTTCTGACGGGAGATGTCAGGGGGACGGAGGTGCAGCAGTACACAGCAAGCTGCCTTGTGAAGATGCCGCTTTGCTTTGTTCGCTGCCACGCTCACAAACCAAACCGCCATCCGCCGTCAGTGTGTGCCGCTCGCTTTCCCCGGCTCGCAGCACAACTGCCGCCGCACCGGAAAAATCTCCGATTTTTCCTATCGGCGAGCTTGTTGTGTAACACACTACACCTTGCAGGCAAGGAGCGTGTGCCAGCCGTTCCCTCTGGACTCCCCAAAGGCGGCGCTTCGGCGTGTGAAAAGCCCTGTGCCTGCTCTCCGGCACAGCCCTTTCCCGCACCTCATTCGCCGCACGGCAAAGACCAAAACCACTGCGTCCCTTGCTTCACTGACCGTATCGCAAGCAGTGCCTTTGCCTTCTTTGCCGTACTCTCACTGACCCCGGCATACGCCATTCTGTCCATAATCTCACGCTGAGATTTCGGACGGTCAGCGAGAAGCTGAGACAGAATATCCTTCGCCTGCTGCATTTGCGTGTCGGGTCTGCCCGCACCTGCAAATACATTGCCGAGGACTTCATCGGCGGTCTTGGAGGTTTCCTCGATCCAGTCGATGGTGCCGCTGCCCACCGAAAAAACAATGGCGCTGCCGGTCGGAGCAAGGTTGCTCTTGACCTGCGCCAGTATTCTCTCGTCGGGTCTGTCCTTATCTGTCCTGCCGACCAGCAGCACGCTTCTTGCGGCGGCTACGATGTCCACCGTACCGACGCCACGGTTGATGGCTTTCTGCCCGGTGTTCTTGTTCATATGGTGGACGATGAGGATGGCGCACCGCTGCTCCTTTGCCAGCTCGATGAGCGGACGAAACTGGCGGCGCACCTCGTTGGCGGTGTTGATCCTCGTTTCCTCTCCCACATATGCAGAAAGCGGGTCAAGCACCAGCAGCTTGGCGTTTGTCCGCCTGACGGCTTGCAGCAGTCGTTCATCGGAAAAATTCAGGTATTTGTCCTTTTCGCTGATGAACAGCAGCCGGTCGGGGTCGCCGCCAGCTTTCACAAAGCGGGGGACGATGGTATCGTCGGCGTCGTCCTCGGAGGACTGATAAATCACATTGACCGGCTCCTGACCGTCCCCATCCGTAAACGGCATAGGCTCGCCACGGGACAGCATTGCGGCGAGCTTTAAGACAAAGGTGCTTTTGCCGTCGCCGGAATCGCCCTGCAATACCGTCACCTTTCCAAAAGGGATATACGGATACCACAGCCATTCCACCTCCCTGACGGTAACTTCACTGGCTTTCGTGATGATGAGATTTTCCATTCGGCTTTCGCTCCTTTCGCATAAATTTCGGGCATTCGATCACCAGCACACGGAAGCTCTGCTTGCAGTCAAACCGGCATTTTCGGCAAAGCTCGTTGTAGGTGATACGGTTGCGGTGGTTCAGAAACAGCACCCATTCCTGCTTCCGCTTCTTGCTCATTCTCGGCATTTTCGCCGCCTCCTTTCAAAAAATCACCCACGCAGCAAAGGCGTGGGTATGTAGCGCCGCTTTCTCCGACTGCCGTTCCTGCCCCTGTCAAGCGGCGTCGCTAAGCTCATATCATCGCAAAGTCATATCACAATCGGACGGTCATTCAGTTGTCAAGGAACACGAGGGCTTGAAGCGCTCTCACTAACCAATTGGGAACTTTTTTTCGATTTGAACGAAAAAAGTTTTGTAATTGTCCCTCAATACTTAATTGGGAAAATTTCAGGGCAAAATAAAAAAGAAATTTCAATAGCCCTACACCTACTCTGAATTTGCCCGTCGTTTTTGAGGGTGTTTTCCGAAAAAAGCGCAAAAAAATAACCGGCGAGGGTAAAATCGTCGGTTATGCCGTCCCAACCTCGGCAGTCGAAGGATAGGGCGTGAATATGCTGTTTTTCGGGGCGAAAATCGCCGGTTTTCTTCGCTGTAAGCTACCTTCAGAAGCGGGGCAAGGGATTTATACCGCCTTGCCCATAGCTGCCTTTTTGCGTGCTTCAGGGATGAAAAACGCCCCTGCTTTTCAGGAAAGCAGAGGCGCTGCTGCGAGGATGGATTGTTTTTTACTTTTGCGGCTTCTTTCGTCTGAATTTTTCCGAAAACCGGTTGAAAAGCTGATAAAAATGTGATATACTACATTTGTGTATCTGTGGGGTAGGGGCTATTGCACCCTTTCACCGCAAAAAATTACGGAGGGAGGACTTGACAATGACGAGTGGCAGCTGCGACAATTCTATCGGCTCGGCTCGGCTCGGCTCGGCTCGGCTCGGCTCGGCTCGGCAGGAGCATAG
>CAVJCN010000007.1:0-3822 GCA_963647945.1 Absicoccus sp.
GGTATATATGAGGTGCATATTATTGACAAATTGCACATAAAATAGTATCATGTAAAAAAAGGAGGTGCGAAATATGGCACAGGCGACTTTCAGCGTTCGCATGGATGAAACGCTAAAAAGACAATTTGACAGGTTATGCGCTGATTTCGGCATGAATGCGACTACCGCAATCAATGTCTTTGCAAGGGCGGTTGTAAAGCAACGCAAAATTCCATTTGAGATTGCTGCTTCAGAGCAAAATATCACCGGAGAAAATGCAATACAGGCGTTTGTGGAACTTAGGAATCAGGCTGCAAAGAACTTCCCGCAAGGCATGGAAGCAGCGGAAGCGGAAATCGACGAGGAAATACCCAAGGCAAGGTATGGCGATGCGGAACTTGCAGAGATGAAGAATGCGTGATAAAATGAAGCGTTAAACAAAGCTAAAGAAAAGGAAGAACCATGAGAATTAACAAATATATTGCCCGGGCGGGATTTTGCAGCCGCCGAAAGGCCGATGAGCTGATTGCCAACGGAAATGTGAAGATAAACGGAGCTGTTCTCAGGGAGCCGGGCTACGATGTGGCGGAGGGCGACCGGGTCGAGGTCAACGGCAGAGAGCTTAGCACAAGGCAAAAACCGGAATATGTGCTGATCAATAAGCCCCTGGGCATGGTGACAACCGTTTCGGACGACAAAGAAAGACTGACGGTGATGGACATTGTGGCAGATATCGATGCAAGGCTTTTCCCGGTGGGCAGGCTTGACTACAATACCAGCGGCGCGCTCATAATGACCAACGACGGGGAGCTTGCCTACAGACTGACCCATCCGAAACATGAGGTCTATAAGACTTATCGCGCCAGAGTTGCGGGAATTTTATCAAATGAAAAGGCGGCGCGGCTCAGAAAAGGCGTTGACATCGGCGGTTTTGTGACTTCGCCGGCAAAGGTCAACATTATTAAGGGCAGCGGGCATTCCACCATTGTTGAAATTGCCATACACGAAGGCAAGAACAGGCAGGTGCGAAAAATGTTTGCGGCGGTGGGAAACCCCGTGCAGGAGCTTGAACGAATCGCAATCGGAGATATTCGCCTGGGACACCTGAAAGCAGGGCACTACCGCAAACTCACCCGAGAGGAAATCGAATACCTCAAAAATTGCTGATTTCAACGGGAAATATTGAAAACATCAGGAGTAGCAAATGACGCTGAAAGAATTGAAAATAGGCGAAAGCGGGGAAATTACAGCTGTCGGAGGACAGGGTGCCCTTAGACAGCATTTCCTTGATATGGGAGTGGTTCCCGGGGCAGAGATCAAGCTGATGAAGCTGGCTCCCATGGGAGATCCCATGGAATTTCGGATTCACGGGTACGAATTGACCCTGCGAGTCGCAGATGCCGAAAAGATCGAAATAGAAAAAATTGAAGAAAACCCGGCAACAAAAAAAGAAGCGACAAAGGAAGCCCGGGAAACCGGAAATCCAAAAACAAAAGCCGCGAAAAACTCGGCAGCCCGCCACCCGGGATTAGGGGAAGGCGGTATTTATCATGTAAAAACAGACGGAAACCCGCTGCCTGAGGGAACAACGATCACCTTTGCGCTTGCCGGGAACCAAAACTGCGGCAAGACAACTTTGTTCAATCAACTCACGGGATCGAACCAACATATCGGCAACTTCCCCGGGGTTACCGTTGATCGAAAAGACGGTGTGATCAGAGGACATTCAAACACTTTGGTGACAGACCTTCCGGGAATTTATTCCATGTCCCCCTACACCAGCGAAGAAATCGTGACCAGGCAATTTTTGCTGGAGGACAAACCGAAGGGCATTATTAACATCGTTGACGCAACAAATATAGAAAGAAACCTGTATCTGACGATGCAGCTTATGGAACTTGACATTCCAATGGTTTTAGCCCTTAACATGATGGACGAGGTTAGGGAAAACGGCGGGACGATTCGGGTCAATGAAATGGAAGCAATGTTGGGTATTCCGGTAATCCCAATTTCGGCAGCCAAAAACGAAGGAATCGGCGAACTCATTGACCACGGGATTCATGTAGCGCAGTATCAGGAAAAACCGGGGCGCGCTGATTTTTGCGATCCCCGGGATCACGACGGAGCGGTGCACAGATGCCTGCACGGTATAATGCACTTGATCGAAGACCATGCGGCAAATGCCGGCATACCGCTGAGATTTGCAGCAAGCAAGCTGGCGGAGGGCGATAAGTGGATACTTGAAAGACTCAAGCTGGGAGAGAACGAGAAGGAGATGCTGGAGCACATCATCTGCCAGATGGAAGAAGAACGGGGAATGGACCGGGCGGCGGCAATGGCCGACATGCGGTTTTCGTTTATCCAGCAGATTTGCGGTGATACTGTTGTAAAGCCCAGGGAGAGCAAGGAACACGCCCGCAGCGTGAAGATAGATAGGATACTTACCGGAAAATATACGGCAATTCCTGCCTTTGTGGGAATCATGGGGTTGGTTTTCTGGCTGACATTCGGTGTTATCGGTTCGTGGCTTTCGGCGATTCTGGATATTGGCATAGATGCCATGACAAATATTACAGACAAATTGCTTACCGATTACGGGATCAATCCGGTGGTACATTCGCTGGTGATCGACGGAATCTTTGAGGGTGTCGGCAGCGTGCTTTCGTTCCTGCCGATTATAGTGACGCTGTTTTTCTTTCTGTCAATTCTCGAGGACAGCGGATATATGGCAAGGGTGGCTTTTGTTATGGACAAGCTGCTTCGTAAAATCGGCCTTTCCGGCAGAAGCATCGTGCCCATGCTGATCGGATTCGGCTGCACGGTTCCGGGAGTTATGGCCAGCCGAACCCTGCCTTCGGAGAGGGATCGAAAGATGACCATTCTTTTGACGCCGTTTATGAGCTGCTCGGCCAAACTTCCGATTTACGGATTTTTCAGCGCGGCATTTTTCCCGGAACATGGGGCACTTGTGATGATAATTTTGTATTTTACGGGGATCCTTGTGGGAATATTGTTTGCTTTGCTTGCCAGAGGTGTGGCATTTCACGGCGAGCCGGTGCCTTTCGTTATGGAGCTGCCGAATTATCGCTTGCCGGGTGCAAAAAATGTCGGTCAGCTGCTTTGGGAAAAAGCAAAGGACTTCCTTGAAAGAGCGTTCACGGTAATTTTTCTCGCCACAATTGTGATCTGGTGCCTCCAGACCTTTGATGCGAGACTCAATGTGGTTACGGATTCCCAGGACAGCCTTCTGGCAATGCTTGCAGGGATGATTGCGCCGATTTTTGCGCCTCTTGGCTTCGGCGACTGGAGGATTTCCACCGCACTTATAACCGGATTTATGGCAAAGGAAAGCGTGGTTGCCACCCTGACGGTTTTGACGGACGGAATTGCCATCACATCGCTGCTTACACCTCTTGCTGCCGCGGCGCTTCTTGTTTTCTGCCTGCTGTATACGCCTTGCGTTGCGGCGATTACCTCGATTAAACGGGAACTGGGCGGCAAATGGGCGCTGCTTGTGGTGGTTTTACAGTGCGTAATCGCATGGCTCTGTGCGGGGGCTGTTTATTTGATCGGCGGCTTGCTGTAGCGGTGCAAAACAAAGGAAAAAATAAACAACCTGTTTGGCTAAAGGGAGCATCCTTAAAAGTCAGGCAGGTTGTTTTTTCAATGAAAAAAGAGCCTGCCTAGGCAAACCCTTCTTTCATAAAAGATGTATTAGTAATTATCGTGTTTTCTAATTTGTGTATAATTTCCGACCAAGGCGGAGGAAATTATATCGAATCTTCCTTGCGGCAACGCCGTGGGTCACGAAAGTGACATATGAATCGAAGATTGCTTCTAATT
>CAVJCN010000007.1:3832-17657 GCA_963647945.1 Absicoccus sp.
TCTATGTTTGTGTGTTGCGGCAACGCCGCTCGCTGCGCAAGCAGCTAAGGTGAAAGATTCGTTACTTTCTCTTCATTTCCTTCGGAGTTACGCAAGTTCCGGAAGCTCTTGCAACTACGATAGGCTCTTCAAGGAAATCAGCAGCTGAAGCATTGATGTCTTTTCTGGAAACGATAACTTTTCTTGCTTCAAAAGTCATGTGTCTTGAAGTATTTCCGATTTTGTCGATTTCGCCGTATGCTTCGATGTAGTCGCCTGCATAAGTAGGAGCAAGGAACTCTACGTTGTCATATGCGCAGAAAAGACCTTCGTCTCCGTCCAATTTGATAAGAAGTTCGGTAGCAACGTCACCGAATAAGTGAACCATGTGCGCGCCGTCAACTAATTCTCCGCCGTAGTGTGCATCCTTTGCAGACATTCTCAATCTTAAAGTTGAAGTAATTTTTTCCATTTTTTTTCTCCTTTTTCACATCAATATTAGAAAAGTTATTTTGAATAACTCAAAACTCACGCAAATATATCTTGCAAAATGTGTGCCAATGAGTTATCATTGAAAATAGACAGAAAACGAACCGATTTGTGTTCACGAAAAAAGGGGCGAACATCAAATGACTAATACATACGGAACAAAAAGAGTCTTGGAACCGCAGTATGTTTTACCTACCTCCGCATGGAAACTCGACAACAGCCGCGACATATATCCGAATGAGATGAGAGTATCTATAAAGAGAATACACCTGGAGGGGACAAGTTTCAAGCAAATTTGTACGGAAAGCAATAATATTGACCAGAAAATCAAACAAAAGATCGTGGATATAACCATCAGAAGGGGGAAATTGCACAATCCCGTAACGGATACCGGCGGCATCGTTTGCGGCACCATCGAAGAAATCGGTGCAGAATACGAAAACCCTCAGGACTTGAAACCCGGGGACACGGTGATTTGCAACGCTTCCCTGGCTTCGATGCCCATATATATAGAAAATATAGGAGAAATTGACCGGGCCTTCAACCAGATCGATGCTGGCGGCTATGTAATTGCCCACGACCGGATTCAGATTTTAAAGGTAGACGAAGTGGCGTCAACGAGCCTGCTCCTGTTTGCGCTGGATCAGTCAGGAACTTTGCTGAGGCTGGACGGATTGGCAGAGGGCAAAACCAGATTCCTCATCGTAGGAAACAACATGGTCACAAATTTGCTCTTCGGCTATGCCATAAGGCGTAAGGTCGGGGAAAACGGCGAAATTGTCTGCATTTTGGACAAAAAATCCGGAATTTCGGTGTCCGGAGGAGGCATAAACATTTTGCTCGGAAAAGTGTTCGACAGAATACACTTCCTAGACATATTAAAACCGGTGGAAACGGTGAAAATGCTCAAATTGGACGACTTGTTCGACTTGTCCGTAAACTGTGCGGAAATCCCGGGAGCAGAAACCATAAACATTCTCGCCACAAGGCCCGGTGGCACGGTTCTCTTTGCGAACTTGATAAACAATCTGAATATCGCCCTTTATATCACCGAGTCGATTTCAAAGGATCTGGATGTCAGGAGCGCCGAGGGCTTCCTAAAGGATTATGCCATGTTTGACACCGAACTTGTATCGGAAGTCGCGCCATACTTTGAAAATGCAACGGTTGCGGCCCTCAAGGAACCGGAAAAGGAAAAATGGGAAATGAGCCCTTACACCCGTTCCCTGGTGGAAAAGAGTATGTCGGACGATTTTGTATTTGAATCCAGGCAGATGCAAATGGTTATGGAAGAAATCCTGAAAGTTTCCAAATATGACTGCAATGTCATAATTTTCGGCTCCACAGGTGTGGGCAAGGAAAAGGTGGCAAACCTTATACAGAAAAACAGCGACAGAAAAATGCAGCCCTTTGTAAAAATAAACTGCGGGGCAATCTCGCCAAACCTGATAGAATCAGAGTTTTTCGGCTATGAAAAAGGCGCTTTCACGGGAGCCAGCACCACGGGAAAAAAAGGCTATTTTGAAACCGCAAACAACGGGGTAATGTTTCTTGACGAAATAGGCGAGCTGCCTCTCGAAATGCAGGCAAAGCTCCTTAGAGTCATTCAGGACGGCGAGTTTTACAGGGTAGGCGGCACCACACCGATAAAGACAAATGTTAGGATCATTTCGGCAACAAACAGGGATCTTGAGAAGTTTGTCGAAGAGGGACTTTTCAGGCGCGACCTGTATTACAGGCTTAATGTGGTACCGATTCGGATTCCGGATCTTGCGGACAGAATCGATGACATTCCGGTGCTGGTAAAACTGTTTCTCGACAAATACGGAAAAAAATTCGGCGCTGAACGGGGGATTGATTCCAGTGCCATGGATTACCTGACAAGAATGCCATGGCCCGGAAATGTAAGAGAGCTGGAAAATACAGTCCAAAGGCTGATCATAGCTGCCCAGGGGGAGGATATAACCCTGATGGATGTTATGCGGGAAAACCACGGAGAAATCTTCCAGGGCATGAGCCACGGAAAGGAAGAAAACGAAGTGGCGGAGCCTGATGCCGAGATAGACCTGCAAAGCGCGGTAGACGAATATGAAAAGGGCCTTATAAAATATGCCTGTGAAAAATACGGCTCTACCAGAAAGGCCGCAAAGGCGGTGGGGATAAGCCAGACCCAGCTTGTGCGCAAAAAGAAAAAATATAATATATGATGTTTGATATGCGAGGAAATCTAATAAAGCGAAAGCGTGAACCGAAATATGTTCGTGCTTTTTGCATATGAAAACAAAACGGTTCGATTTCGCGGCAATGGGAGTGTTTTTTCAACGATTCGGCATTGGCATAGATTTTGCTAAATATTTATCGTGAATAAGAATGTCAAATATGCGCTTTCCGTTTTTTGTGAGGTGGCCATAAACAAAAAATGCAAGTTAGCGTTAAAAATAAAGCAAAAAGAGAAAAGGAACTAGAAAAATATGGAATTCAAAAAAGGGGACATTTACGGAACCCACCGTGTAATCAGCCCGAAGGGCGTGCTGCCGCAACCGGCAGATGTTGTGGACAACACAATGGAAATTTATAATAATGAAGTATTGATTGATGTACATACTTTAAACATCGACTCGGCGTCATTTACCGAAATCTCAAAGAGAGCAGATGGCGATGTTGAAAAGATCAAGGAAATCATCCTTGACATCGTAGCAAAAACAGGCAAACATAAGAACCCGTGGACAGGCTCCGGCGGAATGCTCATCGGCAGAGTCGCTCAGGTTGGCCCTGACTATGTGGGAGAATTAAAAGTAGGCGACAAGATTGCCACAATGGTATCCCTGTCACTGACGCCGCTTAAGATCGATGAGATCATCGAAATCAGACCGGAAATCGACCAGGTTGACATCAAGGGAAAAGCAATCCTCTTCCAGTCCGGCATCTATGCAAAACTTCCTAAGGACATCCCGCAGACTCTTGCACTGTCCGTACTGGATGTAGCAGGTGCGCCGGCTCAGACCGCGAAGATATGCAAGCCGGGAGATACGGTTGTAGTTATGGGCGGCGGCGGAAAGTCCGGAATCCTTTGCTGCTGGCAGGCAAGAAAGCAGGTCGGCATCAACGGTACGGTTATCTGCGTAGACGGCTTCAAGAAGTCCATCAACAGAGCCATGTCCGTAAACTGCGCAGACGAATATCTGGTAGTTAACGCGACAGACGCTGTGGCTATGTACGAAGAGATTAAGGACGCAACGGAAGGTAAAATGGCGGATGTTGTAATTAATGTAGTAAACATTCCTAACACCGAAATGTCATCGGTTATAGCTTGCAAGGACGATGGGCTGGTTTACTTCTTCTCCATGGCAACCAGCTTTACAAAAGCGGCTCTCGGAGCAGAAGGCATCGGCAAAGATGTTACAATGATGGTGGGCAACGGCTACACCAAGGGTCACTCCGAAGTTGCACTGCAAATCCTCAGAGAAGACGAAAGAATCAGAAACCTCTTTGCACAGCTTTACGCATAAACCGGCAGACCGGGCACAAAACTTCAAAAAAAATCATTTTGCCTATGGTAAAATGGACGAAGGTGTTATATAATTAACATAGTAAGTTATGCCCTGTGAGGTGACTATATGAGTTTACCGGGGACAGGCGCATAAAAATAAAACTAATATTTTTTCTAGGAGGAAAATAAAATGAAAAAAGGATGCCCTTACGGAACACACCGTGTAATCTCTCCAAAGGGAGTATTACCACAGCCAGCAGATGTTATCGATAACACAATGGAAATCTATGATAACGAAGTTTTGATCGATGTTAAGACTTTGAATATCGACTCCGCTTCTTTCACCGAAATCGTAAAAAGAGTTTTGAACAAGAAGCCTGCAGAAGTTACAACTAAGGAAGAAATGGACAAGATCGGCGCTAAGATGATGGAAATCGTTGAACACGCAGGTAAGCATAAAAATCCATGGACAGGTTCCGGCGGAATGCTTCTGGGAACAGTTGAACAGATCGGCGAAAACTATGTTGGCGACCTTAAGGTTGGCGACAAGATCGCTACACTGGTATCCCTTTCCTTAACACCGCTGAGAATCGATGAAATCATCGAAATGAGACCTGCTATCGACCAGGTTGACATCAAGGGTAAGGCTATCTTATTCCAGTCCGGTATCTACGGAATCATTCCTGACGATATGCCTGAAAAGACTGCATTATCAGCATTAGACGTTGCAGGTGCTCCTGCTCAGACTGCTAAGCTTGTACAGTCCGGTCAGAAAGTTCTTATCATCGGCGGCGGCGGAAAATCAGGGCTCCTTTGCTTACATGAAGCTAAGAAGAGAGCAGGCGTAACAGGCCTTGTTGTTTGCGCAGCAGGTTCCCAGAAGTCAGAAGACAGAGCAAGAGCTCTTAACCTTGCAGACGAATACTTCCACATGGACGCTACAGACGCTGTTGGCTTCTACAACAAGTCCATGGAACTTACAAACGGCGAATTATTCGATGTAGTTATCAACTGCGTATCCATTGAAAACACAGAAATGGCTTCCATCCTGTCCTGCAAAGACGATGGTATCGTTTACTTCTTCTCCATGGCTACTTCCTTCACAAAGGCAGCTCTTGGCGCAGAAGGCGTTGGCAAAGATGTTACAATGATCATCGGCAACGGCTACACTAAGGGTCACGCAGCAATCACTCTTCAGTGCCTGAGAGAAAACCCTGGTCTTAAGGCTTTGTTTGAAGAAATGTACGCATAATTTTCGGAACATAAATAAATAGAGCTGAAAATACTTAATTAAAGGAATCCCGCAGGACTCCCTGCGGGGTTCCGATACGAGTTTTTATTTGAAATCATAAAGGAGATTAAAAGATGGCTGTTAGAAATTGGAAAGACATTCCTCTTTTTAAGGATGTTACAGACGAACAGTGGAACGACTGGCATTGGCAGGTTGAACACAGACTTTCAACCGTAGAAGACATTGCAAAGGTCGTTAATTTAACAGAACAGGAAAAAGCTGATATCGAAAAGGTTATGGGCGGCTTTAGAGTAGGAATCACTCCTTACTACGCTTCCCTTATGGATCCGGACGATCCGAGATGCCCGATCAGAATGCAGGCAGTTCCTACATTGGCGGAAATGCACAGATCCGAAGCAGACGACATGGATCCGCTTCACGAAGATGCTGACTCCCCGGCTCCCGGCTTAACCCACAGATATCCGGACAGAGTTTTGTTCCTCATCACCGACCAGTGCTCAATGTATTGCAGACACTGCACAAGAAGAAGACTGGCAGGAGAAACTGACGGCGCAAGATCAAGAGAAGACATTAACGCATGTATCGAATACATCAGAAAGACTCCGCAGGTTAGAGACGTACTTCTTTCCGGCGGCGACGCTCTTTGCGTAGAAGACGATACTTTGGAATACATCATCAGCGAACTGAGAAAGATTCCTCATGTAGAAATCGTAAGATTAGGCTCCAGAACTCCGGTTGTAATGCCGATGAGAATCACGGACAACCTCGTTAATATGCTGAAAAAGTATCACCCAATCTGGCTCAATACTCACTTCAACCACCCGAAGGAAATGACTCCGACGGCTATGGAAGCGCTCAGAAAGCTTGCTGACGCAGGTATTCCTCTTGGCAACCAGTCCGTACTTCTTCGCGGAGTAAACGACTGCAAGCATGTTATGAGAGATCTTATGCACCAGCTTGTAAAGAACAGAGTAAGACCTTACTACATCTACATCTGCGACCTTTCCATGGGTATCGAACACTTCAGAACTCCGGTTTCAAAGGGTATCGAAATCATGGAAGGTTTGAGAGGACACACCTCCGGATATGCAGTTCCTACATTCGTAGTTGACGCTCCTGGTGGTGGCGGAAAGACTCCGGTAATGCCTCAGTATGTAATTTCTCAGACTCCGCACAAGGTAATTTTGAGAAACTACGAAGGTATCATTACTACATACACAGAACCGAGCCTTCCGGATCTTCCTTGCCAGTGCGACTTCTGCACAGGTAAGAGAAGCTACAAGTATCAGGGTGTTTCCGCTCTCGGCGAAGGCCCTGAAATCAAGACTATCGAGCCTGCACATCTTGCAAGACACGAAAGAAACCAGCACTGATTTCGGATGCCGAAAAGTGCGGCAAATAATTAAAATTCAACCTATAGGGGACCGCACGGCCCCCTATAGGCATGATAAAGGATATTGCTAATGGGTATATTGTACGACTTATCAACTAAATACAAAACGATTTCCATTGTCGGCATGGCGAAGAATGCCGGAAAAACCACGGCACTTAACTATCTGATAGAGGAAGCCATCGACGAAGGAATTGTTTTGGGGATTACTTCAACAGGCAGAGATGGCGAAACACAGGATTTGGTAACAGGAACCGAGAAGCCGAGAGTATACCTTGAAGAAGGGATGCTTGCTGCGGTGCCGTCGCTTTTGTACGAAATGGCGGACGCGGGGCTTGAAGTGGTCAGAAAGACCAAATACTCCACGGCAATCGGCGAGCTTCTCATATGCAGAGTCAGAGAAGCCGGATATGTGCAGATCGCAGGGCCGGTTATAAACGCCGAGCAGAAAATGCTTTGTAAAGATATGTTGGAGCTGGGTTGTGAGCTCATCATGATCGACGGCGCAATCGACAGAAAAACCATCGCATCTCCGGACACATCGGATGCGATTATACTTTCCACAGGCGCGGTGCTTTCACGAACCATGAGCAAGGTGGTGGACGAAACGGCGCACATCGTGAACCTCTACCGAACCCCGGAACTCGAAGAAGGAAGGGCAAGAGAGGCAATCGAAAAAAATAACTTTGACGATAAGATTATGCTTGTTGACGGCGAGGGAACCGTTACCAAACTGGACCTTGTTACGGGGCTTGGGGCGGCGAAAGAAATCAACGGCGCTATCAACGAGAAAACTGAATATATATATATACCGGGAGCTTTTACAAACAGTGTGATTTCGGATATAAGCCTTACGAATCTCAAAAAAGTAAGGTTTGTGCTGAAAGATCCGACGAAGATTTTTGTGAATGCCATGGACTGGGGCATTTTCCGCAAGAAAGGATTCCGCCCCTGCGTGCTGAAAAACATTGAGATTGCGGCAATTACCGTGAATCCGTGGGCACCGGCGGGCTATACTTTTGATAACCGCCTGCTTCTTTCGGAAATGCAAAAGGCGATCCCGGACATTCCAATCATAGATGTGAGGATGTAAAGATGATACAGGGAACGAACAGAAGACTTGCAAATGTCAAAACAAGAAAAGAAACGGGTCTTGAATATGTCATGTACAGCCTTGACCTGAACACGCCTTTTGGCAAGAAGCAGCTCAAAGAGATAAAACCCTTTTATCCGGGGGAAGAGCAGGAGCTTAGAGCCGAGCTTGACCGGGTAGAGAAAATGATATATTTTGTCAGACAAAATAAGGTTTTGACGGACAAAATCCAGGAAGTTTTCATGGAAATGAAAGACCCTACCCTGACGGTTCAGCGAAGCGGAAGTGCGGCCCTTTCAACGGTGGAGCTTTATGAGGTAAAATCCCTGCTTCTCCAGATGAGGCAGCTTCGCAAGCTGACCATAGAACATGAAGTAGGAGATTACAAGGGTGCTCACTGCCTTTCGGAGTGCAGGCCCGATGATGAAAAAAAAGAAGAACTTTCCCGTGAGGCAAGAGAAAATGAGCCGGAGGTAAACACCGTGCCGGAGGAATATTTCCTTGAGGATACGGAGGACTTGCTGGACGAGCTTGACCCAACCGGGGACAGGCTGAACACCTTTTACATATACAACGAGTTCAGCGAGCTTTTGACAGAGCTTCGGGCAAAAAAGCGGGAGTACGAGGTTCAGATCCGTAAGGTGCAAAAGGAAAAGCGGGAGGAGCTCAGAAAAGAACAGGGTGTGCAGCTTACCCCTAAATTCGACATTGTGCTGGCACGGTCGAATCCTGATTTTGAGCGGATTCAGGCCCTGCCGGAGCTGGAAGTGGTTGACCAGGACTACATGAGCGTCACCTTGCAGCTGAAACCTACCGAAGAAATTTACAAAATTGTAAACGAAATAGAAGAAATCAACGAAAAGATCGAAGCAGAAGAAGAGAGGGTGCGAGGGGAGCTTTCCGCGAAAATTGCGAAAAAAGCCCATGTGCTCTTGGAAAACTGCGAGAAGATAGGAGCCCTTGACCTTGCCCTTGCAAAGGCGATTTATGGGATCCGCCACAATATGACAAAGCCGGAAATCACCGAGGAGCATATAATTTGCTTCGAGGATGGCAGGAACATTCAGGTGGAAGATATAATCAAACAGAAGGGCAAGGAATATTGCCCGATTTCGCTGGAGCTTAGGGACGGCGTGACCCTGATAACCGGAGCGAATATGGGGGGAAAGACCATTTCCCTCAAACTGGCGGGGCAGATCCCGATACTGGCACAGTACGGCTTCTTCGTACCTGCAAAACACGCAAAAATCGGTCTGTCAAACTATATGCAGATTTTGATAGGCGATTCCCAGTCTGTTGAGAGAGGACTTTCAAGTTTTGGCTCCGAGATGGAAGAATTGAAAGAGATTTTAGACCACGGACAGGAAAGAAGCCTGATTTTAATTGACGAAATAGCTTCGGGTACAAACCCCACAGAGGGAACGGCGCTGACAAAGAGCCTCGTGGATTACCTCATCGAAAAACCGTATATTTCCCTGATCACGACGCATTTTGAGTCGGTGACGGAGCGGGAGGGCATCGTAAATATGCAGGTAAGAGGACTTACCGACTGCAATTTCGACCTTCTGGAACGCGAAATTCGCTACGCAAACCGCCGTGACAGGATAAATATAATATCTAGGCATATGGACTATCGTCTGTACCGCGTAGATAACAATACACAAGTTCCAAAGGAAGCACTTAGCATAGCCGCCATGTTGGGAATCGACAAGGAGATTATCGAGGGTGCGAAAAAATATATGTGATAAGGAGAAAAAGGATGAAAAGCAAACTGAACATTGACCCAAAAGTTGTTGACAGCGCTCGCCAGCACGCCGCGAACATCGCCCACGATATGCAGGAATTTATCGATCGCCACACAACTGTGTCAACCGAAAGAACAATCGTTAGACTTTTAGGCATCGACGGCGTTGACGAACTTGAAACACCGCTTCCTAATGTGGTTGTAGACCACATCAAAGAGGCAGGGGCACTGCCTACGGGAGCCGCTTACTGGATCGGCAACGCAATCGTACAGACAGGCAAAGAGCCACAGGAAATCGCCGAGGAAATCGCAGCAGGAAAGCTGGAAATCACCAAACTTCCTACCTGCTCCCAAGAGGAAGCCGCAGAAGCTCTCAAGCCTGCCATCAAAAAGACCTTCGAGAAAATTGATATGCAAAAGGCAAAACGCGCCGAATATCTGGAAAGAATCGGCGAAGGTCCGGAGCCTTACCTTTATGTAATCGTTGCAACCGGCAACATCTACGAGGATGTTATTCAGGCGCAGGCTGCCGCAAGACAGGGCGCAGACATTATCGCGGTTATCAGAACCACGGCACAGTCTCTTCTTGACTATGTACCTTACGGCCCGACAACCGAGGGATTCGGCGGTACCTACGCAACTCAGGAAAACTTCAGAATCATGAGAAAAGCTCTTGACGAAGTTGGCGAAGAAGTTGGCAGATACATCAGACTCTGCAACTACTCCTCCGGTATGTGTATGCCTGAAATCGCAGCAATGGGCGCACTGGAAAGACTGGATGTAATGCTCAACGACGCAATTTACGGAATCCTGTTCCGTGACATCAATATGCAGAGAACTCTGGTTGACCAGTTCATGTCCAGAGTCATCATCGGATACTGCGGAATCATCTTTAACTCCGGCGAGGACAACTACCTCACCACAGACGACGCAATCGAGTCTGCTCACACGGTAACCGCTTCCCAGTTCATCAACGAACAGTTTGCGGTACTTGCAAACATTCCGGAAAACCAGATGGGCCTTGGCCACGCATTCGAAATGGATCCGAATACAGAAGACGGCTTCCTGCTTGAACTTTCTCAGGCGATCATGGCAAGAGAAATCTTCCCGAACGCAAGACTGAAATATATGCCGCCTACAAAATTCATGACAGGCAACATTTTCAGAGGACATATCCAAGACGCACTTTTCAACTTAGTAGCGATTTGGTCAGGTCAGTCCCTGCAGCTGCTGGGTATGCTTACAGAAGCAATCCACACACCGCATATGCAGGACAGATACCTTTCCATCGAAAATGCGAAGTACATCTTCAACAACTGCAAGCACATCGGTGATGAAGTTGAATTTAAGAAAGACGGAATTATCCAGAGCCGTGCCCAGGAAGTTCTCGGTAAAGCTGACGCTCTTCTTGCAGAAGTTGAAAAAGACGGACTTTTCAAGACAATCGAACAGGGCAAGTTCGGCGGCGTAAAGCGTCCGTTCGACGGCGGTCATGGTCTTGAAGGCGTTTGCACAAAGGGTGAAAACTACTTCAATCCGTTTATCGCACTGTTTATGGATCACGAATAAGGAGGTAGGAAACAATGGCAGATAATAAGACAGCAACAACTCAGGTTGATTTAACTTGTGTTAAGCCTTACGGCGACGCATTAAATGACGGTAAAGTTGAAATGGCATTCACGCTTCCGGTTCCTTATGGTGAAGAAGCAGAAGAATGCGCAAAGCAGTATGCAAAGAAAATGGGTTTTGAAGAACCTAACGTAACCTATTATTGCGAGCTGACTCCGGGATATACATTCTTCGTAGTTTACGGCTCGGCTCAGGCAACCATCGACTTCACGGCAATCAAGGTTCCGAAGGTAGAAGGTACCGTTATGGATCGTGTTGAATGCGGCGAATGGATCGGCGAACACATCGGCAGAGATATCGTTGTAGTAGGTGCTTCCATCGAGTCCGACGCTCATACCGTAGGTATCGATGCGATCATTCAGATGAAGGGCTTCCACGGACACTTCGGTCTTGAAAGATTCAAACATGTTGTTCCGTATAACATGGGTTCCCAGGTTCCTTGCGAAGCATTGATCGCAAAGGCAAAGGAAGTAAACGCAGACGCGATTCTGGTTTCCCAGACCGTAACTCAGAAGGATATCCACATCAAGCAGCTTACCCAGATGGAAGAACTCATGGAAGCAGAAGGCCTTCGTGACAAGATCATCCTTACCTGCGGCGGCCCGAGAATTTCCCACGAGCTTGCTCAGGAATTAGGTTACGATGCAGGCTTCGGCCCGGGTAAATATGCGGAACATGTAATGTCCTACATCATGCAGGAAGTTGAAAAGCGCGGCTGGCAGAACAAGCCGAACATCGCTGACAGATAAGAATCGGCAGACAAGAACTGACGGATAAGACAAAAATTACCCTTGCCCGACTGAAATATGTCGGGCAGGTGAATTTAAGCTATACATCTTCACTTGACAAAAAACGGTAGGGGGAGTAATGTATAGTAGATGTATATTGTAATACTAAACAGGAAGGTGAAAACATGGTTAACAAAATTAAGACTGCGCAAGAAGCAGTAGCCGGCGTTAAAGACGGCATGACTATCATGGTCGGCGGATTCCTTGCAACAGGTTCCCCTGAGATCTTGATGGATGCATTGGTAGAAAAAGGCGTAAAACATCTTACCGTTATCGGTAATGACGGCGGTCTTGATGCAGGCCAGCCTGCCGGTGAATTTGCGGCAAAGACTGCAAGAGGTATCGGCAAATTACTTGAACACCACATGGTAGATCACATCATCGCATCGCACCTTGGTGTTAACCCGAAATTGAACGAACAGTTCGCAGAGGGAACTCTCAAATACACATTGGTTCCGCAGGGAACATTAGCTGAAAAGATCAGAGCTGCGGCTTACGGTCTTGGCGGCGTACTCACTCCTACCGGTGTTGGTACACCTATGGAAACCGAGCTTGATGAACTGGGAAGAGAAAAGAAAGTCGTAGAAATCAACGGAAAGAAATATCTGTTTGAATTACCGCTTTTCGCTGACTATTCATTCATCAGACCATCCGTTGCTGACAAATTCGGTAACTACTACTGCTCGAAAGCAACCAAGAACTTCAACTATGTAATGGCAGGCGCTTCGACTCACACCATCATTGCTCCTGAAAAGCTGGTTGAAATCGGCGAAATCGACCCTGACTACTTCGCAGTTGCAGGCGTGCTGGTAGATACTATTGTGGAAGGAGAAAAGAAATGGCAGATTTAAAAGTAAGAATCGCGAAAAGATGCGCGAAAGAATTTGAAGACGGCGATTTCGCTAATTTAGGCATCGGTCTTCCGACAATGGTCGCTGACTATATTCCGGACGGTGTAACGGTTACCTTCCACTCCGAAAACGGATTCGCAGGAATCGACGCAGTTGCGGACGCAAGCAATCTTGACGTTGACATCATCAACTCCGGCGGAACTTATGTAACTGCAGTTCCGAGAGTAAAATATTTCGATACGGCAGAGTCTTTCGGCCTTGTAAGAGGCGGACATGTAAAGGCTACGGTTCTCGGTGCTATGGAAGTTGCCGAAAACGGCGACCTTGCTAACTGGATCGTACCCGGCAAGAAAGTTGCAGGTATGGGCGGCGCTATGGATCTCTGCGCAGGATGCCCTCAGGTTATCATCACCATGCTCCACACCCAGAAAGGCAACCACAAAATCCTTAAGAAGTGCACACTTCCCCTTACCGCAGAAAAGTGCGTAACAAAGATCATCACCGAAATGGCTGTTATGGAAGTCAGAGAAGACGGTATCTGGGTAACAGAACTTCACCCTGACTACACCTGGGATGAGCTTCAGGCTGCGACGGGATGCGAGTTGCATAAGGATCCGAATCTTAAGGCCATGGAAGAAGAGTAGAAACTTGTCTTTTTCGCCCACCGCGGTGTCAACTGCGATTTCTCAGTGCTCACATACTTCAAGTATGCTCCGCGCTTCTAAATCTTGTTTCCTAGCGGTGAACGAAAAATCCGGCGTTTCAAAAATATCGGGCGGCTCGAAAGGGCCGCTTTTGTGCTACCTGTGGCGTTGCCTACTGCGGTGTTCTGCAGTGAAGGAAGGATTCGGCATCGCAGGGCGTTTGCTAAAATCGCCTGTGGCGGTATCGGCGATGCTTTTAGATTTAAAGACATTAGGGCGGCTTGAAAGAGCCGCTTTTGTGTTGCGGCGGCATCAATTTAAGGCGTAACAATTTTGCAGCAGATATAAAATATTGCTAATGATGTAAAATTATGTATTGACAACGGCGACGGTTCGATGTAATATAATTACAAGGATGGTACTATTCTCCTAATTTTAGAGCAAGTTAAATATGGCTCTGCCCGCCACAGGTAAGG